>NZ_JRMK01000035.1:0-34141 GCF_000972925.1 Mycobacterium sp. UM_Kg1
CCCATGAGCATGCTGATCCCGCCGGTAGTCGGCCTCAAACTGACCGGCGAACTGCAGCCGGGCACCACCGCCACCGCGCTGGTGGTGTTCTCGGCGGTGATCGCCGCGGCCGAATACCTCGGCCGCCAGGCCCGCCACGCCAAGGAACTGACCTGGCGGGACGCCGTGCTGGTGGGCTCGGCGCAGACCCTGGCGCTGGTGCCTGGGGTGTCGCGGTCCGGGGCCACCATCAGTGCCGGACTGTTCGCCGGCCTGGACCGGGAACTGGCCGCCCGGTTCGGGTTCCTGCTGGCGATTCCGGCGGTGTTCGCCTCGGGACTGTTCTCGCTGCCGGATGCGTTCCAACCCCAGGGTGCGGGCATGAGCGCCAGCGGTCCGCAGCTTCTGATAGCCACCCTGATCGCGTTCGCGGTGGGCTGGGCGGCCATCGCCTGGTTCCTGAGATTCCTGGTGACGCACAGCATGTATTGGTTCGTCGGATACCGGGTCGTCGTCGGCACGACGATCCTGATCCTGCTGGCCACCGGGGTGTTGGCGGCCTCGTCATGACCGTGATCCTGTTGCGGCACGGCCGGTCGACCTCGAACACCTCCGGGGTGCTCGCGGGGCGCTCCGAGGGCGTCGATCTCGACGACCTGGGCCGGGAGCAGGCGGCGCAGCTCGTCGGCCGGTTCGACGGCCTGCCGATCCAAGCGGTGGTGCGCTCGCCGCTGCTGCGGTGCCGCAGCACCGTCGAACCGCTGGCGGCTGCGCTCGGGCTCGAGCCGCTGGTCGACGACCGGCTCGCCGAGGTCGACTACGGAACCTGGACCGGGCGCAAGATCAGCGAGCTGGTGGCCGAGCCGCTGTGGCGGGTGGTTCAGGCCCAGCCCAGCGCGGCGATCTTCCCCGAGGGCGAAGGGCTGGCGCAGGTGCAGGCCCGGGCCGTCGCGGCGGTCCGCGACCACGACCGGCAGCTCGCCGAGCAGCACGGCGCCGACGTGCTGTGGGTGGCGTGCACCCACGGCGACGTCATCAAGGCCGTCATCGCCGATGCGCTCGGCGTGCATCTCGACGGTTTCCAGCGGATCACCGCCGACCCGGCGTCGGCGAGCGTCATCCGCTACACCCCGTTGCGCCCGTTCGTCATCCATCTCAACCACACGGGCGCGTCGTTGGCCGCCGCGGTTCGTAGTTCCCCGGCCCCGGCCGGCCACGAAAGCGACGCCGTCGTCGGCGGCTCCACCACTTAGTCCAAGCCGGATACCGGCAGGTGCCCCAACTGCCGGTATTTTGGAGGTGCCATGTCCCGAGCAATCCACGTCTTCCGCACCCCCGACCGCTTCGTGGCCGGGACCGTCGGCCAGCCCGGAAACCGCACCTTCTACCTGCAGGCGGTTCACGACGACCGGGTGGTCTCGGTGGTGCTGGAAAAGCAGCAGGTCGCGGTCCTCGCCGAGCGGATCGGTGCGCTGCTGCTGGAGGTCAACCGTCGATTCGGCACGCCGGTGCCGCCCGAGCCCACCGAGATCGACGACTTGAACCCGCTGGTGACGCCGGTGGATGCCGAGTTTCGGGTCGGCACCATGGGGCTGGGCTGGGATTCCGAGGCGCAGACGGTGGTGGTCGAACTGCTCGCCGTCAGCGACGCCGAGTTCGACGCCTCGGTGGTGCTCGACGACACCGACGAGGGGCCGGATGCGGTGCGGGTGTTCCTCACCCCGGAGTCCGCGCGCCAGTTCGCCACGCGCTCCAACCGGGTCATCTCGGCGGGCCGCCCGCCGTGTCCGCTGTGCGACGAGCCGCTGGACCCGGCCGGCCATATGTGCGTGCGCACCAACGGCTATCGGCGGGGTGCTTTCGGGCCCGACGATGAGCCCGATGACTCCGAAATCTGACGACCGGGAGGCGTTGCACTCCGGGGAGCTGGAGATCCTGGGCCGGATCCGCTCGGCGAGCAACGCCACGTTCCTGTGTGAGGCGGCGCTGGGGGAGCACCGTGTGCACTGCGTCTACAAGCCGGTCGCCGGCGAACAGCCGCTCTGGGACTTCCCCGACGGCACCCTGGCCGGCCGGGAGCTGGCCGCGCACCTGATCTCGGCGGCGCTGGGCTGGGAACTGGTGCCCTACACGATCATTCGCGACGGCCCGGCCGGACCGGGCATGGTGCAGCGATGGGTTGATCAACCCGGAGACGCCGCCGAAGACGACGACGCGCCGCCGGCGCTGGTCGACGTCATACCGGCCGGCCCCGTCCCGGCCGGCTACCTGCCGGTGCTGCAGGCCTACGGTGCCGCCGGCGATCCGGTCACCCTGGTGCATGCCGACGACGCCCGCCTGCGCCGACTTGCCATCTTCGACGTGGTGATCAACAACGCCGACCGCAAGGGCGGCCACGTCCTGTGCTGCACCGACGGCCGCGTCTACGGGGTCGACCACGGTGTGAGCCTGCACACCGACGACAAGCTGCGGACCGTGCTGTGGGGTTGGGCGGGCAAGGCCCTGGCCGACCTCGACGACGAGGCGCTGCCGGACCTGGCGCGGCTGCTGGTGGCGTTGGACGGTCCGCTGGGCTGCGCGCTGCAACCGCACCTGACCTCCGATGAGAATGCGGCGCTGCGCCGACGCGTCGCCGACCTGCTGGACCATCCGGTGATGCCCGGCCCGAACCGGCACCGCCCCATACCCTGGCCGGCGTTTTGACACCGCAGCCGCCGCCCGCGAGCCGTAGTCCGGAAATCCGGCGTGCCCGGCGTCGGGGATACTGCCAGACGTGACGCTGACCGACGCGGCGCTGGCCGCCGAACTGGCGGTCGAGGCCGGAAAGCTCTTGTTGGCGGTGCGCGACAAGGTCGGGTTCGCCCAGCCGTGGCACCTCGGCGACACCGGCGACGGCCGGGCCAACCAGCTGATCATCCGCAGGCTGCGCGACGCGCGTCCCACCGACGCGGTGCTCAGCGAGGAATCCCCGGACACCCTGGCCCGGCTGCGGGCCGACCGGGTCTGGATCATCGACCCGCTCGACGGCACCCGGGAGTTCACCACCCCGGGCCGAGACGACTGGGCGGTGCACATCGCGCTGTGGCAGCGCGGGGGAGTCGACGGCTACGGGGCCATCACCGACGCCGCGGTGTCGCTGCCGGCCTATGAAAACCGCAGCAACGTGGTCTTCCGCTCCGACACCGTCACCGGCCCGGCGGCGCGCACCGAACCGGCCCCAACCATTCGGATCGCCGTCAGCGCCTCCCGGATGCCCGGGCTGGTGCGGCTCCTGCGAGAGGTGCTGCCCGTCGAGCCGGTGCTGATGGGGTCGGCGGGCGCCAAGGCGATGGCCGTGGTGCGCGGCGACGTGGACGCCTATCTGCACGCCGGCGGGCAGTGGGAATGGGATTCGGCCGCCCCGGCCGGTGTGGTGCAGGCGGCGGGACTGCACGCCTCGCGCATCGACGGGTCGCCATTGCGCTACAACCGGCCCGACCCCTACCTGCCCGACCTGCTCATGTGCCGGCCCGACGTGGCGCCCATCCTGCTGGACGCCATCCGGCGCACGGTGCTCTAGGGGCCCACCTCGCCTCCGGCGAGCCTCGCTGAACCGCGGTGCTGATGCGGCGGTTCCAGCTTCACCTCGCCTCCGGCGAGCCTCGCTGAACCGCCGGGCCTTACAGTCGTGGGCATGCAATCGTGGTCCGCGCCGGCCGTTCCAGTCCTGCCCGGGCGCGGCCCGGCGCTGCGCCTCTACGACACCGCCGACCGGCAGGGGCGACCGGTGTCGCCGGGCCCGACGGCCGGCATGTACGTCTGCGGCATCACCCCCTACGACGCCACGCACCTGGGTCATGCCGCCACCTACCTGGTGTTCGACCTCATCCACCGGCTCTGGCTCGACGCCGGCCATCAGGTCGACTACGTGCAGAACGTCACCGACGTCGACGACCCGCTGCTCGAGCGGGCCGAACGCGACGGGGTGCCGTGGGAGGCGCTGGCCGCCAGCCAGGTGGAGTTGTTCCGCACCGACATGACCGCTTTGCGGGTACTGCCGCCCCGCGACTACGTGGCGGCCACCGAGGCCATCGCCGAGGTGGTCGAGGCCGTCGAGAAGATGCTGGCCGCCGGCACGGCCTACGCCGTCGACGGCGAGTATCCCGACATCTACTTCCGCGCCGATGCCACCGAGCAGTTCGGCTACGAATCCGGGTTCGACCGCGCCACCATGCTGGAACTGTTCGCCGAGCGCGGCGGCGACCCGGACCGGGCCGGCAAGGCCGACCCGCTCGACGCGCTGCTGTGGCGGGCCGCACGGCCCGGCGAGCCCAGCTGGCCCGCGTCTTTCGGAGCCGGCCGGCCGGGCTGGCATGTGGAGTGCGCGGCGATCGCGCTCAGCCGCATCGGCTCCGGAATCGACATCCAGGGCGGCGGCTCCGACCTGGTCTTCCCGCACCACGAGTTCTCCGCCGCCCACGCCGAATCCCTCACCGGGGAACGCCGTTTCGCCCGGCACTACGTGCACGCCGGGATGATCGGCTGGGAGGGGCACAAGATGTCCAAGAGCCGCGGCAACCTGGTGCTGGTGTCCACGTTGCGGGCCCAGGGCGTCGAGCCCGCCGCAATCCGGCTGGGACTGCTGGCCGAGCACTACCGCAGCGACCGGTTCTGGGACGAGCAGACCCTGGCCGCGGCGCAGGCCCGGTTGGAGCGCTGGCGGGCCGCCACCGGCCTGCCCGCCGGTCCGGACGGCCAGGACGTGGTGGCACGGGTCCGCCGCTACCTGGCCGACGACCTCAACACCGGCGCGGCACTGGCCGCGCTGGACGGCTGGACCACCGATGCGCTCGAGTACGGGGGGCACGACGCCGAGGCGCCGCGGCTGGTGGCGACCGCGGTCGACGCCCTACTGGGAGTATCCCTTTAGGCCCGCGACTTAGGCCCGCTACGGGAGTAGGTTGAGCGAATGCCTTCCATTCACTCTCAGGTCGTGTTCATCACCGGCGGCGCGCACGGTATCGGCGAGCAGCTGGCCCGCCGGCTGCACGCCAAGGGCGCCTCTGTGGTGGTCACCGACCTGGATAAGACCGCCCTGACCAAGCTGGCCGACGACCTCGGTGAGCGGGTGCTGACCGCGGTCGCCGACGTGCGGGATCTGAGCGCCATGGAGTCGGTGACCGAACAAGCCGTGCAGCGGTTCGGCGGCATCGACACCGTGGTCGCCAACGCCGGGATCGCCAGCTACGGATCCGTGCTGAATGTGGACCCCGAGACGTTCAAGCGGGTTATCGACGTCGACGTGCTGGGGGTGTTCAACACCGTGCGGGCCGCCCTGCCGTCGGTGATCGAGCGGCGCGGCTACGTACTGGTGGTGTCCTCGCTGGCGGCGTTCACTCCACTGGCCGGGATGGCCTCCTACGATGTGGCCAAAGCCGGGGTCGAGCACTTCGCCAGCGCGCTGCGCCAGGAGGTCGCCCCTCAGGGCGTGGAGGTCGGTTCGGCGCATATGTCCTGGATCGACACGCCCCTGGTGCGCGACACCAAGACCGATCTGGGGGCCTTCGGTGAGATGCTGACCAAGCTGCCGTGGCCGCTGAACAAGACCACCTCGGTCGAGAAGTGTGTCGACGCCTTCGTCGCCGGCATCGAGGGCCGTCGTCGCCGCGTCTACTGCCCGCGCTGGGTGGGGCTGTTCCGCTGGCTCAAGCCGGTGTTGACTCTGCGCGCGGTGGAAGGCCCGTTCATCAAGGGTGCCGCCACCATCGTGCCGCGGATGGACGCCGAAGTCGCCGCGCTGGGCCGCTCCACCAGTGCCTACAACGAGGCGATCGAGAAGGAGAAGTAGCCGCTCAGCGCCGCCGGCGCCGCAGATACTTCTCGAACTCGGCGGCCAGCGCGTCGCCGTCCACCTTGCTCAGCGCCTCGGTCATGTCGACCTCGGCGTCGCCGCGCTCTTCCAGCGCGATCACATAGTCGGCGATCTCGTCGTCCTCGCTGGCCATTTCGCTGACCGCCCGTTCCCACTCCTCGGCCTGGGCCGGCAGGTCGCCCAGCGGAACCTCCACGTCCAGGGCGTCCTCCACCCGGCGCAGTAGGGCGACGGTGGCTTTGGGGTTGGGCGGCTGGGACACGTAATGCGGCACCGCCGCCCAGAAGGTGACCGCGGGAATCCCGGCGGCCACGCAGGCGTCCTGGAACACCCCGGTGATGCCGGTCGGCCCCTCGTAGCGGGTCTCGGTCAGCCCGAACCGGGCGGCCGACTCGGCCGAATACGCCGCCCCGGACACCGGCACCGGGCGGGTGTGCGGAGTGTCGGCCAGCAACGCCCCCAGGATCACCACGGTGTCCACGTCGAGTTGGTCGATGATCCCGAGCAGCTCCGCGCAGAACGACCGCCAGCGCATGTTGGGCTCGACGCCGTGCATCAGCACGATGTCGCGGTCGCTGCCCGGGGGCCGGCAGTGCGAGATCCGCATCGAGGGCCACACCAGCTCGCGGGTGACGCCGTCGAGTTGGCGGATCACCGGTCGATTCACCTGGTAGTCGTAGTAGTCCTCGTCGTCGATCTCGACGATCAGCCGCGCGCCCCAGATCTCCTGGAGATGCTGGACGGCGTCGCTGGCGGCGTCGCCGGCGTCATTCCAGCCCTCGAACGCCGCCACCACGATGGTGTCGTGCAGTTCGGGAAGAACGGTGCCGTCGTCGCGTCGGGTCACGGAATCAGCCTACGACGTGCGCTTGGCACAACGCTTGTACTGCTACCGGCCGCGTCGGCGCGTTGGTCGGACCCTTTGTCCCCGCACCCGCGTGACCACGTAGACTTTCGGGCGTCGAGAGGCGTTGCAACGGTTCGCCGGTTATCTGCCGGCAGCCGCCACGCTCGGCAGAGTTAAGGACGCCTTCCGCCAAGGAAGGAGCCCGCGTGACTGCCTTTGAGCCCAACATCCGCCCGGACTGCACCGACGAGCTGAGCGCCACCCTGCGCCGGCGGATCATGGTGATCGACGGTGCGATGGGCACGGCGATTCAGCGGGACCGCCCGGACGAGGCGGGCTACCGCGGCGACCGGTTCACCGAGTGGCCGACCGCCCTGCAGGGCAACAACGACCTGCTCACGCTGACGCAGCCGCAGATCATCGAGGGCATCCACCGCGAGTACCTCGAGGCGGGCGCCGACATCCTGGAGACCAACACGTTCAACGCGAACGCGGTCTCGCTCGCCGACTACGACATGGTGGATCTGGCGTACGAACTGAACTACGCCGGCGCCGCGCTGGCCCGCAAGGCGGCCGACGAGTTCAGCACCCCGGACAAGCCCCGCTACGTGGCCGGTGCCATCGGGCCGACGACGCGGACCGCGTCCATCTCCCCGGACGTCAACGACCCCGGTGCCCGCAACGTGTCCTACGACCAACTGGTCGCCGCGTACCTCGAAGCCGCCAACGGCCTGGTCGACGGCGGCGCCGACATTCTCATCATCGAGACGATCTTCGATTCGCTGAACGCCAAGGCGGCGGTGTTCGCCGTCGAGACGCTGTTCGAGGACCGTGGACGCCGCTGGCCGGTCATCATCTCCGGCACCATCACCGATGCCTCCGGGCGCACGTTGTCCGGTCAGGTCACCGAGGCGTTCTGGAACTCGATCCGGCACGCCAAACCGATCGCGATCGGTCTCAACTGCGCCCTGGGCGCCCCCGAGATGCGGCCCTACATCGCCGAGCTGTCGCGGATCGCCGACACGTTCGTGTCCTGCTATCCGAATGCCGGGCTGCCCAACGCCTTCGGCGAGTACGACGAGTCCCCGGAGCGCCAAGCCGGCTACATCGCCGACTTCGCCGACGCCGGTCTGGTCAACATCGTGGGGGGCTGCTGCGGCACGGCGCCGCCGCACATCGCCGCCATCGCCGAGGTGGTCGAGGGCAAAGCGCCGCGCGAGGTGCCCACGATCGAGGTGGCCACCCGGTTGGCCGGCCTGGAACCGCTGAACATCACCGACGACTCCCTGTTCGTCAACATCGGTGAACGCACCAACATCACCGGTTCCGCCCGGTTCCGCAACCTGATCAAGGCCGGGGACTACGACACCGCGCTGTCGGTCGCGCTGCAGCAGGTCGAGGTCGGTGCGCAGGTCATCGACATCAATATGGACGAGGGCATGATCGACGGCGTCGCCGCGATGGACCGCTTCACCAAGCTGATCGCGGCCGAGCCGGACATCAGCCGCGTTCCGGTGATGATCGACTCCTCCAAGTGGGAGGTCATCGAGGCGGGCCTGAAGAACGTGCAGGGCAAGCCGATCGTCAACTCGATCTCCATGAAGGAGGGCGAGGAGAAGTTCATCCGCGAGGCGCGGCTGTGCCGCAAGTACGGCGCCGCCGTCGTCGTGATGGCCTTCGACGAGCAGGGCCAGGCCGACAACCTGGAGCGCCGCAAGGAGATCTGCGGGCGCGCCTACCGGGTCCTGACCGAGCAGGTCGGCTTCCCGGCCGAGGACATCATCTTCGACCCGAACTGCTTCGCGCTGGCGACCGGCATCGAGGAGCACGCGACCTACGGGATCGACTTCATCGAGGCCTGCGCCTGGATCAAGGAGAACCTGCCCGGCGTGCACATCTCCGGCGGCATCTCCAACGTCTCGTTCTCCTTCCGGGGCAACAACCCGGTCCGTGAGGCGATCCACGCGGTGTTCCTGTTCCACGCCATCAAGGCCGGCCTGGACATGGGCATCGTCAACGCCGGTGCGCTGGTGCCCTACGACTCGATCGACCCCGAACTGCGGGAGCGGATCGAGGATGTGGTGCTCAACCGTCGCGCCGATGCCGCCGAGCGGCTGCTGGAGATCGCCGAACGGTTCAACACCTCCGAGAAGGCCGAAGATCCCGCCGCCGCGGAGTGGCGCAGCCTTCCGGTCCGCGAGCGGATCACCCACGCCCTGGTCAAGGGCATCGACGCGCACGTCGACGACGACACCGAGGAGCTGCGGGCCGAGATCGCCGCCGCGGGCGGGCGACCGATCGAGGTGATCGAGGGTCCGCTGATGGACGGCATGAACGTCGTCGGCGACCTGTTCGGCGCGGGCAAGATGTTCCTGCCCCAGGTGGTCAAGTCGGCGCGGGTGATGAAGAAGGCCGTGGCCTACCTGCTGCCCTACATCGAGGCGGAGAAGCAGCCCGGAGAGGCGGACAACACCAACGGCACCATCGTGATGGCGACGGTGAAGGGCGACGTCCACGACATCGGCAAGAACATCGTCGGAGTTGTGTTGCAGTGCAACAACTACACCGTCGTCGACCTCGGTGTGATGGTGCCCGCCGAGAAGATCCTGGCGGCGGCGGCCGAACACGACGCCGACATCATCGGCCTGTCCGGCCTGATCACCCCGTCGCTGGACGAGATGGTCAACTTCGCCGTGGAGATGGAACGCGAAGGCCTGCAGATCCCGCTGCTGATCGGCGGGGCGACCACCTCGCGGGCCCACACCGCCGTCAAGATCTCGCCGCGCCGCAGCGGCCCGGTGGTCTGGGTCAAAGATGCCTCGCGTTCCGTTCCGGTCGCCGCCGCGCTGCTCGACGACAAGCAGCGGCCGGCGCTGCTGGAGGCCACCGAGGCCGACTACGCGTCCCTGCGGGAACGGCACGCCCAGAAGAACGAGCGGCCGATGGTGACGCTGGAGAAGGCCCGCGCCAACCGGACGCCCATCGAATGGGACGGCTACACGCCGCCGGTGCCGGCCCAGGGGCTGGGGGTGCGGGAGTTCCACAACTACGACCTCGCCGAACTGCGCCAGTACATCGACTGGCAGCCGTTCTTCAACGCCTGGGAGATGAAGGGCCGCTACCCCGACATCCTCAACAACCCGGTCTCCGGGGAGGCCGCCCGCAAGCTGTACGACGACGCGCAGGCGATGCTCGACACCCTGATCGCGGAGAACTGGCTGACGGCCAACGGCGTCATCGGGTTCTTCCCCGCTAACGCAGTGGGCTCGGGGGGCGAAGACATCGAGCTCTACACCGACGAGACCCGCACCCAGGTGCTGGCCACGCTGCACAACCTGCGCCAGCAGGGCGAGCACCGCCAGGGCGTCCCGAACCGGTCGCTGGGCGACTTCATCGCCCCCAAAGAAACGGGGCTGGCGGACTACATGGGCGCCTTCGCCGTCACCGCGGGCCTGGGCAGCGGCGAGAAGATCGCGGAGTTCAAAGCCGCCCTCGACGACTACAGCGCCATCCTGCTGGAGTCGATCGCCGACCGGCTGGCGGAGGCGTTCGCCGAGCGGATGCACCAGCGGGTTCGCACGGAGTTCTGGGGATTCGTGCCCGGCGAGCACCTGGACAACGAGGCGCTGATCGCCGAGAAGTACCAGGGCATCCGCCCCGCGCCCGGCTACCCGGCCTGCCCGGAGCACACCGAGAAGGCGACGCTGTGGAAGCTGATGGACGTGCAGGCGCGCACCGGCATCGAACTGACCGAGTCGATGGCGATGTGGCCCGGCGCCGCGGTCAGCGGCTGGTATTTCGCGCACCCGCAGTCGCAGTACTTCGTGGTGGGCCGGCTGGCCCAGGACCAGGTCGCCGACTACGCCAGGCGCAAAGGCTGGACCCTGACCGAGGCCGAGCGCTGGCTGGCGCCCAACCTCGGTTACAACCCGGAGGACTGAGCCCTACCGGGCCGGGGGACACGATTCTGCGATGACAGTGCTGCGCGCGGTGCTCTGCGACATGGACGGCACCCTTGTCGACTCCGAAAAGCTGTGGGATGTCGCCATGGAGGCGCTCTATGACCGCCTCGGCGGGGTCCTGACGCCGGACGTCCGGGCCGCGACGGTCGGTGGCTGCGCCCAGAACACCATGCGGATCGTCTACGACGACCTCGGCCTGCCGCCCGACCCGGCAGCCATGGCGGCGTCGGCGCGCTGGCTGCACGACTACACCGGAGAGCTGTTCGACGCGGGCCTGCCCTGGTGCGACGGCGCACAGGACCTGCTCGAGGCGCTGGCCGCCGCTGCGGTGCCGACGGCGCTGGTGACCAACACGCCGCGCATGCTGGCCGAGCGGGCGCTGGGCAGCATCGGCCGGCACTACTTCTCGGCCGTGGTCTGCGGCGACGAGGTGCCCGCGGGCAAGCCGGCGCCGGACCCCTACCTGCGTGCCGCGCAGCTGCTGGAGCTGGACCCGCGCTGGTGTCTGGCCGTGGAGGACTCGCCGACGGGGGCCGCCGCGGCCGAGGCGGCGGGTTGCCCGGTGCTGGTGGTGCCCAATGCGCTACCGGTGCCGGGCAGTGCCCGGCGCCACCAGGTGACGTCGCTGCGTGGGCTGCGACTGGCAGACCTGCACCGGATCTGCGTCCGGCTGGCCGACTCGCAACCGGCCCCCGCCGGAAACCCACGTGACCCCTCCTGAGGTCGCATGAAACAATCGCTGCTCGTGAAGACCTTCGAGGAGCTGTTCGCCGAGCTCGGCGAACGCGCCGCCACCCGCCCGGCCGGCAGCGCCACCGTGGCAGCCCTGGACGCCGGTGTACACACGATCGGCAAGAAGATCCTGGAGGAGGCCGGCGAGGTGTGGCTGGCCGCCGAGCACGAGTCCGACGACGCGCTGGCCGAGGAGATCAGCCAGCTGATGTATTGGACCCAGGTGCTGATGATCTCGCGTGGGCTGACGCTGGCCGACGTCTACGGGAAGCTGTGAGCATGTTGCGTGTCGCGGTCCCCAACAAGGGGGCGCTCAGTGAGGCTGCTGCGGCAATGCTGTCGGAGGCCGGCTACCGCAGCCGCACCGACGCCAAGGACCTGACCGTCATCGACCCGGCCAACAAGGTCGAGTTCTTCTTCCTGCGGCCCAAGGACATCGCGATCTACGTCGGGTCCGGCGAACTGGACTTCGGGATCACCGGACGCGACCTGGCGGCCGAATCCGGAGCGCCGGTGGCCGAGCGGTTGGCGCTGGGATTCGGATCCTCGCGATTCCGCTACGCCGCGCCCGCCGGGCGGGACTGGGTGCCCGAGGACCTGGCCGGCAAGCGCATCGCCACCGCCTACCCGAACCTGGTCCGCAAGGATCTGGCCGGCAAGGGCATCGAGGCCACCGTCATCCGGCTCGACGGCGCGGTGGAGATCTCGATCCAGCTGGGCGTGGCCGACGCAATCGCCGACGTGGTGGGTTCTGGGCGCACCCTGCGTCAGCACGGACTGGTGGCCTTCGGTGAGTCCCTGTGCGACTCCGAGGCGGTGTTGATCGAAGGTGCGACCGCCAACGGCCGCAGTGCCGAGACCGCCGCAGCCCGCGACCAGTTGGCCGCCCGCGTGCAGGGCGTGGTGTTCGGGCAGCAGTATCTGATGCTGGACTACGACTGTCCGCGTGCGGTGCTCGACCAGGCCACGGCGATCACCCCGGGCCTGGAGTCGCCCACCATCGCCCCGCTCGCCGACCCGGACTGGGCGGCGGTGCGCGCGCTGGTGCCGCGGCGCGGGGTCAACGCGATCATGGACGAGCTGGCCGCGATCGGAGCGAAAGCCATCCTGGCCTCGGATATCCGGTTCTGCCGATTTTGAGCAGTCCCGGTAACTGACGCGCCACCCGTGTTAGCGTCCGGTGGTCGGCTCGACTGGCCCGGGAGGCTGTGGTGACGCATTTCATCGTGCTGGTGCTCGCGCTGTTCATCGGTGCCGTCGCCGGGCTGCGGGCCTTCACCGCGCCGGCCGTCATGGCCTGGGCCGCCGTCCTGCACTGGATCAATCTGAACGGGACGTGGGCCGAATGGCTGACCCATCCGGTGACCGTCACCATCGTGACGCTGCTGGCGGTCGGTGAGCTCATCACCGACCAGCTGCCCAGCACGCCGGCACGCACCGTGCCCGTGCAGTTCGGCGCGCGACTGGTGCTCGGTGGGTTCGCCGGCGCGGTGCTCGGCACGGCCTGGAACTACACCTGGACGGCACTCGGTGCGGGCATCATCGGTGCGGTGATCGGCACCCTGGTCGGTTTCCGGGTCCGCCAGCGCCTGGTTGCCGCCAACGGCGGCCGTGATCTGCCGATCGCATTGGCGGAGGACGCCATTGCGGTGCTGGGCGGTTTCGCGATCGCCGCGTTGACCGCGGTGGTCTGAGCGGTCAGCGCCGCTGCACCGGCAACGCCTGCGCCGAGGTCCCGATGAATCCGTCGTAGTCGGCCGTGCTCACGCCGCGCTGTCCGCCGGCCAGCCGGGGTAGGGCGGTGGCGTTCCGCCGTAGGCCGGACACAGCGCACGGTGTGCGCACCAGTCGCACAGGCGGGACGGCTGTGGCCGGAAATCGCCGGTGGCACCGGCGGTTTGGATGGCACGCCAGATCGCGACCAAGGTCTTCTCGAACCGCAGCAGCTCGTCGTGATCGGGCGCGTAGTCCAGCAGTTGCCCGTCGGCCAGGTAGATCAGCCGTAGCCGTGCGGGCAGCACGCCGCGGGAGCGCAACAGCGTCACGGCATAGAACTTCATCTGAAACAGGGCCTTCGACTCGGCGCAGGGGAGCCGTTCTGCCGCCGCCGGAGCCCTACCGGTCTTGTAGTCGACCACCCGCAGTTCGCCGGTCGCCGCGACGTCGATGCGGTCGACGAACCCGCGCAGCAGGGTGCCGTCGGCCAGCTCGACCTCCACCCGCTGCTCGCAGCTCTGCGGGTCGAAGCGGCGGGGATCCTCCAGCCGGTAGTAGCCGGCGAGCAGCTTGCGTGCCTCGGCCATGAGCTGCTCGGCATCGAGGCCGGCGGCGCAGTCCGGCGCGGCGTCGAGCAGCTGTTCCCAGGCCGGCGCCACCAGGTCCTGGGCGGTCTCGGGGCCGCGCTGGGCCGCCGGCAGGGCATACAGGCGCTCCAGCGCGCCGTGCACCACCGAGCCGCGCAGCTGGGCGGCCGAGGATGGTTCCGGCAGCCGATCGATGGCCCGGAAGCGGTACAGCAGCGGACACTGCTTGAAGTCGGCCGCCCGGGACGGGGACAGTGCCGGCCTGCTCATACCCGGGAGACTACGGGCAGGCGCCGACAACCCGCCGCGAACACGCTGCGTAGGGTGGACGGCTGTGTCCGAATCCGGGATCTTTCAGGCGGGCGATCGGGCCCAGTTCACCGACGCCAAGGGGCGGCGCTACACCACCGTGCTGGTGCCCGGCGGCGACTTCCACACCCATCGCGGGGCCATTCCCCACGACGCGGTGATCGGGTTGCCCGACGGCAGCGTGGTCAAGTCCGCCAACGGCGACGCGTTCCTGGTGCTGCGGCCGCTGCTGGTCGACTACGTGATGTCGATGCCGCGCGGCGCCCAGGTCATCTACCCCAAGGATGCCGCGCAGATCATCCACGAGGGCGACATCTTCCCGGGCGCGCGGGTGCTCGAAGCCGGGGCGGGGGCGGGAGCCCTGACGCTGTCGCTGCTGCGCGCGGTCGGGCCGGCGGGCCGGGTGATCTCCTACGAGCTGCGCGACGACCATGCCGTGCATGCCCGCGCCAACGTCGAGACCTTCCTCGGGGGCCCGCCCGACAACTGGCAGCTGGTGATGGGCGACGTGGCCGACGCCGACCTGCCCGACGGTTCGATCGATCGGGTGGTACTGGACATGCTGGCGCCCTGGGAGGTCCTCGACACCGTGGCGCGGCTGCTGATCCCCGGCGGGGTGCTGGTGATCTACGTCGCCACCGTCACCCAGCTCTCCCAGGTGAACGAGGCGCTGCGCGAGCAGCAGTGCTGGACCGAGCCGCGGTCCTGGGAGACCATGCAGCGCGGCTGGAACGTGGTCGGTCTGGCGGTGCGCCCGCAGCACGCGATGCGCGGTCACACCGCGTTCCTGGTCTGCGCTCGCCGACTGGCACCGGGCACGGTCACCCCGACTCGGTTGGGGCGCAAGCGGGGACGACCGTAGCGTTCGGGGACCGTCAGTCGTCGCTGCGGCTCAGCCCGCGGCGCACCGAGAGCAGCTCGATCTCCGGGCGGGCCGCCACCAGCCGCTCGGCCGCGTCCAGGATCTGCACCAGGTGGCCGTGGTCGCCGGAGACCGCCGACACGCCGATTCCGCTGCGCCGGTATAGATCCGGCGATCCCGTCTCGGCCGCCGCCACGTCGAGCTTGCGGCGTAACTCCGCGACTATGGGGCGCACCACCGAGCGCTTCTGCTTGAGCGAACGCACGTCACCGAGCAACAGGTCGAATTCCAGCCAGCCGATCCACATCGTCAGGGCGGCGGCGGCGCCGGCGCGGTGCTGCCGGTGCGGGCGTTGCCGAACGCCAACAGGGATTTGGCGGTGGCCTGCGACAGCTGCCAGTCACCGTGGTTCGGGGTGAACTCCATGGGGAAGAAGAACCTGCCGGTGTCGGGGTGGGCCGTTTCGACGGTGACGTCGGCGGTCACGTGGCCCGGGGAGCGGTCTGACCAGCCGATGCCGTCGGCCTGCAGGCTCAACGGCAGATATCCGCCGTCCCTGAGCACGGTGGCGAACTTGTCGATGGTCTCGGCGTCGGCGGGTTTGGCGCCCTCGACGAGCGACAGCTTGTCGGTGCCGGGCACCTCGGGGTCCGCCAGCCGGTAGAGCACATCGGTCAAGGCCTCGGGGGCCGGCAGCACCGACTCGGCTGCCGGTGTGGGCACCGTCGTGGACGTCACCGGTGCAGGCTCGGCCCCGGGCTGCGGCCCCGGCTTCTGGCTGCAGCCCGCCAGCGCCAGCACCGCCGCGAGCGCGGCGGTGCTGGCGAGGCGGTACCGGTGCATCAGTCCTGCGATCAGCCCGACGTCAGCTGGGACAGCGACAGCAGCGACGCCCGGGACAGCTTCCAGCCGCCCTGGTCGACGAAGGTCAGATTGACCGTGTGCGGCTCCAGCTTCGGCGACGACGCGGTGACGTCGGCACTGGCCGCGCCCGGGCCCGCCGGTGCGACATTGGCCACACTGATCGACAGCGGCAGGGCGCCGTTCTGCGCGGCCTTCTTGAGCCGGCGGTCCAGAATCGCCGACTCCGGTCCGCCCAGGCCGCCCTCGACCAGATGCGACTTTCCGGCGGCGGGCAGGTTGGGGTCGGCCAGTGTGTTGAGCACCCCGGCCAGCTGCTCGGCTTCGGGCGCCGCGACCGCCGGGTCCAGCGGCAACGGGGCGAAGAACACCGTCGTCGGGGCCTGCGCGGCGACCGGTGCCGGTGTTGCCAGAGAGTTCACAGCCGCGGCCGCCGCGCCGATCGCTGCGATCGCCGCCAGACGTGTGGCTAGGGATTTCGTCGTCACTGGGATCCTTTCTCCGCCGTTCTTGATCACCCGATTTGAGAGCGAGGCTAGCAGCGCAGACGGAGTGTCGGATTGCCGCTGGCCCCGCGAATGCACAATGGCCGGTAGCGTTGAGGTACCCGTCGCTTCAACTTCCAGTTCGGGAAAGGAGCGCACCATGAGCAACATGGGAGAAGAGTCGCCGCGGCCGGAGGCCTTCGACGCGCCCGGGGGACCGGGCACAGCGGGCGACGACTTCGCCGAGTTGGAAGAGCTCCGCCGTGAGGCCGCGATGCTGCGCGCACAGGTCGAGAGCTCGCCGCGGGACACCGCCCGCGTGGGCCGCGACGTCCGTCAGCTCGAAGCGCACATCGACGCCCTGACCACGCGAAACAGCAAGCTGATGGACACCCTCAAGGAAGCGCGTCAGCAGCTGTTGGCGCTGCGCGAGGAGGTCGACCGGCTCGGCCAGCCGCCCAGCGGCTACGGCGTGCTGCTGGGCAGCCACGACGACGACACCGTCGACGTGTTCACCTCGGGCCGGCGGATGCGGCTGAACATCTCGCCCAACATCGACCTGACGACGTTGAAGAAGGGCCAGACGGTCCGGCTCAACGAAGCGCTGACCGTCGTCGAGGCCGGGAATTTCGAGTCAGTCGGCGAAATATCCACGCTGCGCGAAATCCTCTCCGACGGGCACCGCGCACTGGTTGTCGGCCACGCCGACGAGGAGCGCATCGTCTGGCTCGCCGAACCCCTGGTGGCCGCGGATCTTCCGGACAGCAACCCCGATGGGCTCTCCGATGATCGGCGCCCCCGCAAGCTGCGCCCCGGCGACTCGCTGCTGGTGGACACCAAAGCCGGCTACGCCTTCGAGCGCATTCCCAAGGCCGAGGTCGAAGATCTTGTGCTCGAAGAGGTTCCCGATGTCAGCTACGGCGACATCGGTGGGCTGACGCGCCAGATCGAGCAGATCCGCGACGCGGTGGAACTGCCGTTCCTGCACAAGGATCTCTACCGCGAGTACGCGCTGCGCCCGCCCAAAGGGGTGCTGCTCTACGGGCCGCCCGGCTGCGGTAAGACGCTGATCGCCAAGGCGGTGGCCAACTCGCTGGCCAAGAAGATGGCCGAGGTGCGCGGCGACGACGCCCACGAGGCGAAGTCGTACTTCCTCAACATCAAAGGCCCTGAGCTGCTGAACAAGTTCGTCGGCGAGACCGAACGCCACATCCGGCTGATCTTCCAGCGGGCCCGCGAGAAGGCCTCGGAGGGCACGCCGGTCATCGTGTTCTTCGACGAGATGGACTCGATCTTCCGCACCCGCGGCACCGGTGTCTCCTCGGACGTGGAGACCACCGTGGTGCCGCAGCTGCTCAGCGAGATCGACGGCGTGGAGGGGCTGGAGAACGTCATCGTGATCGGCGCCTCCAACCGTGAGGACATGATCGACCCGGCGATCCTGCGACCCGGCCGCCTCGACGTGAAGATCAAGATCGAGCGCCCGGATGCCGAAGCTGCGCAAGACATCTTCTCGAAGTACCTGGTCGAGACCCTGCCGGTGCACGCCGATGATCTCGCCGAGTTCGGCGGGGACCGCGGGGCCTGCATCAAGGCGATGATCGAGAAGGTCGTCGACCGGATGTACGCCGAGATCGACGACAACCGGTTCCTGGAGGTCACCTACGCCAACGGTGACAAAGAGGTCATGTACTTCAAGGACTTCAACTCCGGGGCCATGATCCAGAACGTCGTGGACCGGGCCAAGAAGAACGCCATCAAGTCGGTGCTGGAGACCGGTCAGCCCGGTCTGCGCATCCAGCACCTGCTGGACTCGATCGTCGATGAGTTCGCCGAGAACGAGGACCTGCCCAACACCACCAATCCCGATGACTGGGCGCGGATCTCGGGCAAGAAGGGGGAGCGGATCGTCTACATCCGCACCCTGGTCACCGGCAAGAGCTCCAGCGCCAGCCGGGCGATCGACACCGAGTCCAACCTGGGCCAGTACCTGTAGCCGCTACCCGCTGTGCAGCGAGTAGCTGTTGGTCAGGTCGTCCTGTAACACCCGGGCGGCTTGGGCTGTGGTGTCCACGCGCAGTGGGCTGGTCAACACGCGCGGCTGGTAGCTCCAGCCCGGTGGCAGGTTGAGCCGGCCGGCCAGACCGGCGAGGTCCTCTCGCGAGAGGGTGGGGTCGGCCACCTGGCTCCAGGTCTGCATCACCCAGCGGCGCCCGTCGGGGTCGATCAGCTCGTAGATCTGTTCGCCGGCATCGAAGACGAACACCGCATGCCGGTCCACCTCATTGACGGTGTAGGGCCCCGGATTCATCGACGACAGCGCCACCTCGGCCTGCCGGATCATGTCGATGCCGCCGAAGGTGGCGGTGACCTGCGGGCCCTGCGGCGCCTTTTCGATGGCGTTCATCAGCCAGTAGCGCGGGCCGTTGAGCAGCACCATGGCCGCACCGTGCTCGGCCGCGATGGCCTGCGGGTCCAGCGCGGACCACAGCTGGGCGGGGCAGTCGTTGAGCGGAAAGGTGTTGTAGACGGTGGCGCGCGGACCGGACTCACCGACCTCGACGAGCAGCACCTCGCCGTAACGTCTGCCGGACACGTCGGTGGTTATCCGGCGGGTCTGTTCGGCGGGCACCGAGTGAAATTAGCCACCGGTCCAAGCCGGCGTCAACACCTGTACCGGTCTCGTTCCTCAAGCACCCGCGCACCCCTTTAGGCTGAACCGTATGCAGCGGATCATCGGGACCGAGGTCGAGTACGGCATCGCTTCGCCGTCGGACCCGACAGCCAACCCGATTCTCACCTCCACTCAGGCGGTGCTGGCCTACGCGGCCGCCGCGGGAATCCCGCGTGCCAAGCGCACCCGCTGGGACTACGAGGTGGAATCGCCGCTGCGCGACGCCCGTGGCTTCGACCTGAGCCGCTCGAGCGGGCCGCCGCCGATCATCGACGCCGACGAGGTCGGCGCGGCCAACATGATCCTCACCAACGGCGCGCGGCTGTATGTCGACCACGCGCATCCCGAATACTCCGCGCCCGAGGTCACCGATCCGCTGGACGCGGTCATCTGGGACAAGGCCGGTGAGCGTGTCATGGAGGCCGCCGCCCGCTATGTGGCCAGCGTTCCGGGCGCGGCCAAGCTGCAGCTGTACAAGAACAACATCGACAACAAGGGCGCCTCCTACGGCACCCACGAGAACTACCTGATGAGCCGGCAGACGCCCTTCTCGGCGATCATCTCCGGCCTGACCCCCTTCCTGGTGTCGCGGCAGGTGGTCACCGGTTCCGGGCGCGTCGGGCTGGGTCCGGCCGGGGACGAGCCCGGCTTTCAGCTCTCCCAGCGCGCCGACTACATCGAGGTCGAGGTGGGCCTGGAGACCACGCTCAAGCGCGGCATCATCAACACCCGCGACGAACCGCACGCCGACGCCGACAAATACCGCCGGCTGCACGTCATCATCGGCGACGCCAACCTCGCCGAGACGTCGACCTACCTCAAGGTGGGCACCACGGCGCTGGTCCTGGACCTGATCGAGGAGGGCCCCGAGCACGGGATCGACCTCAGTGATCTGGTGTTGGCCCGGCCGGTGCGGGCGGTGCATGTGATCAGCCGGGACCCGACGCTGCGGGCGACCGTCGCGCTGGCGGACGGCCGTGAGATGACCGGCCTTGCGCTGCAACGGATCTACCTGGACCGAGTGGCCAAGCTGGTCGAGACTCGCGACCCGGATCCGCGCGCCACCGACATCATCGAGACCTGGGCCAGGGTGCTCGATCAGCTGGAGCGCGATCCGATGGAGTGTGCGGATCTGCTGGACTGGCCGGCGAAGCTGCGTCTGCTGGAGGGCTTCCGGCAACGCGAGAACCTGAGCTGGTCGGCGCCCCGGCTGCATTTGATCGACCTGCAGTACTCCGACGTGCGGCTGGACAAGGGCCTGTACAACCGCCTGGTCGCGCGGGGCTCGATGCGGCGCCTGATCACCGAGCAACAGGTGCTGGCGGCGGTCGACAACCCCCCGACTGACACCCGTGCCTATTTCCGGGGCGAGTGCCTGCGCCGGTTCGGGGCCGATATCGCCGCCGCGAGCTGGGACTCGGTGATCTTCGACCTGGGCGGGGATTCGCTGGTCCGGATCCCCACACTGGAGCCGCTGCGCGGCAGTAAGGCGCACGTCGGGGCACTGCTGGACTCGGTGGACAGCGCGGCCGAACTGGTCCAGCAACTCACCACCTAGACCCCGGCAACGTCGGCGCTGACCGGTAGGGTGGAGAAACTGGAAGCGGTGATGCGCGGCCGATGAGATTCAGGAGGCGGCAATGGCTCAGGAGCAGACCAAGCGCGGCGGCGGCGGCGGAGACGACGACGATCTCACCGGAAGCACTGCGGCGGGCCAGGAACGCCGGGAGAAGCTCACCGAGGACACCGATGACCTGCTGGATGAGATCGACGACGTGCTGGAGGAGAACGCCGAGGACTTCGTGCGCGCCTACGTCCAAAAGGGCGGCCAGTGACCTGGCTGTCGCGTGATCGTCTGCCCCTCAATTCAGCACTTCCCGCACTTTCGCTCACCGGTGTAGGGCTGTCCTCGTTCTCGGAGTTCCTGCGGCTGCAGGCGCCGGAGCTGCTGCCGACCGCCGCCGCCGTCCCCGGAGCGGCCGGTGAGCAGCTGCCGCACGGCACCACCATCGTGGCGCTGACGTATCCGGGCGGGGTCGTCATCGCCGGCGACCGGCGTTCCACGCAGGGCAACATGATCGCCGGCCGCGATGTGCAGAAGGTGTACGTCACCGACGAGTACACCGCCACCGGTATCGCCGGGACCGCGGCCATCGCCGTCGAGTTCGCCCGGCTCTACGCGGTCGAACTCGAGCACTACGAGAAGCTCGAGGGCGTGCCGCTGACGTTCGCCGGCAAGGTCAACCGGTTGTCGACCATGGTGCGCGGAAACCTCGGCGCCGCGCTGCAGGGCTTTGTGGCTCTGCCGCTGCTGGCCGGTTATGACATCGACGCCGAGGACCCGCAGACCGCCGGGCGCATCGTGTCGTTCGACGCTGCCGGCGGCTGGAACGTCGAGAGCGAGGGCTACCAGGCGGTGGGCTCGGGCTCGCTGTTCGCCAAGTCGTCCATCAAGAAGCTCTACAGCCAGATCACCGATTCGGACTCCGCGCTGCGGGTCGCCATCGAGGCGCTCTACGACGCCGCCGACGACGACTCGGCCACCGGCGGGCCGGACCTGGTGCGCGGCATCTACCCGACGGCGGTCGCCATCGACGCCCACGGCGCCGTCGAGGTCCCCGAGGAGCGGATCGCCGAACTGGCCCGTGCGGTGGTCGAGAACCGCACGCGCGGAACCGATCCGGCACCGGCGACCAAGCGGGGTAAGAAATGAGCTTCCCGTACTTCATCTCGCCCGAGCAGGCGATGCGCGAGCGCAGCGAGCTCGCGCGCAAAGGTATCGCCCGCGGCCGGAGCGTGGTGGCCCTGGCCTATGCCGACGGCGTGCTGTTCGTGGCCGAAAACCCTTCGCGCTCACTGCAGAAGATCAGCGAACTCTACGACAGGGTGGGTTTCGCGGCGGCGGGCCGGATCAACGAGTTCGAGAATCTGCGGCGCGGCGGCATCCAGTTCGCCGACACCCGCGGCTACGCCTACGACCGGCGCGATGTCACCGCCCGTCAGCTGGCCAACGTCTACGCGCAGACGCTGGGCACCATCTTCACCGAGCAGGCCAAGCCCTACGAGGTGGAGTTGTGCGTCGCCGGCGTCGCCTACCAGGGCCAGACGAAAGCGCCTGAGCTGTACCGCATCACCTACGACGGGTCGATCACCGACGAACCGCACTTCGTGGTGATGGGCGGCACCACCGAGCCGGTGGCCAACGCGCTCAAGGAGTCTTACGCGGAGAACGCGGAACTGGCGGATGCGCTGCACATTGCGGTCAACGCACTCAAACAGACCGACACCGGCAACGGTTCCGAGCCGCGCGAGCTGGGTCCGAGCACCCTGGAGGTGGCCATCCTGGATGCCAACCGGCCCAAGCGTGCGTTTCGGCGGATCACCCGCGCCGCGCTGGAATCGATGCTGCCGCAAGCCGAAGCCGGTTCCTAGCGCGAGCGCCTAACGCTCGATCCGGAAACGCTTGACGCGCGCTCCCGCGCCGGACGCCAGTTCCACCCGGCTGCGCGGGACCCCGAAATGCTCGGCCAGCACCCGGATGACGGCGGCGTTGGCCTTGCCGTCCACGGCGGGCTCGCGCACGTAGACGGTCAGCTGCCCGTCGTCGTCGGTCTCGACCAGGGGGCCTTTGCGGCTGCCCGGTTTGACCCTGACGACGACGGTTTCGGTCATCGCGCGGCCCGAATTACCGGGCGACGATCACCGACGAGCCGTGGCCGAACAGGCCCTGGTTGGCCGTCACGCCCACCTTGGCGCCCTCGACCTGCCGGCCGGTGGCCTGACCGCGCAACTGCCAGGTCAGCTCGCAGACCTGGGCGATCGCCTGCGCCGGGATCGCCTCGCCGAAGCAGGCCAGCCCGCCCGACGGGTTCACCGGCACCCGGCCGCCCAGGGTGGTGGCGCCGCTGCGCAGCAGCTGCTCGCCCTCGCCCTTGGCGCACAGGCCCAGGTGCTCGTACCAGTCGATCTCCAGCGCGGTGGACAGGTCATAGACCTCCGCCAGGCTGACGTCCTCGGGTCCGATCCCGGCCTCGGCGTAGGCCGCGTCCAGGATCTGGTCTTTGAAGACCCGCTCCGGGGCCGGCACCACCGCGGTGGAATCGGTTGCGATGTCCGGCAATTCGGGCAGGTGCTGCGGGTAGCGCGGAGTCACGGTGGACACCGCGCGCACCGCCGGCACGCCTTCGAGCGAACCCAGGTGCTTGCGGGCGAATTCCGCGCTGGCCACGATCAGCGCGGCGGCACCGTCGGAGGTCGCGCAGATGTCGAGCTGGCGCAGCGGGTCGGAGACCACCGGGCTGGCCAGCACGTCGTCCACCGAGGCCTCTTTGCGGTAGCGGGCGTTCGGGTTGGACAGGCCGTGCCGGGAGTTCTTCACCTTGACCTGGGCGAAGTCCTCGGCGGTGGCACCGTAGAGGTCCATCCGGCGGCGGGCCAGCAGCGCGAAGTAGACCGGGTTCATCGCACCGATCAGGTGGAAGCGCTGCCAGTCCGGGTCGTTCTTACGCTCACCGCCGACCGGGGCGAACGCGCCCTTGGGGGTGGTGTCGGCGCCGATCACCAGCGCCACGTCGCAGAAGCCGGCCAGGATTTGGGCCCGGGCGCTCTGCAGGGCCTGCGAACCGGAGGCGCAGGCCGCGTAGCTCGACGACACCGGAACCCCGTTCCAGCCCAGTTTCTGGGCGAACGTCGAACCGGCGATGAAGCCCGGGTAGCCGTTGCGGATGGTGTCCGCGCCGGCGATGAACTGGATCTGCTGGGCGTCCAGGCCGGCGTCGGCCAGCGCGGCACGGGCGGCGACCACCCCGTATTCGGTGAAGTCGCGGCCCCACTTGCCCCACGGGTGCATGCCCGCACCCAGGATGTACAACGGTTCAGCCATTGGAGTCCACCTTCTTCCATGCGTAAACCGTGCGCGTGACGCCGTCGTCGTCGGTGTAGAGCGGCATGGTGGTCAGTTCCATCTCCATGCCGACCTTGAGGTCCGCGGCCAGCGTGCCCTCGACCACCTTGCCCAGCACGATCAGGCCTTCGTCGGCCAGTTCCACCGCGGCGATCGCGAACGGCTCGAACGGGTCGCTCGGCGGGTACGGGGCCGGCGGCAGGTACCGGTTCTCGGTGTAGCTCCAGATGGTGCCGCGCCGCGACAGTGCGACCGGCTCCAGGGTGTCGCCGTCGCAGGCGGGGTTGGGGCAGTTGTTCTCACGCGGCGGGAACACGTAGGTGCCGCATTTCGGGCACTTCGCGCCGATCAGGTGGGGGAGGCCGGCGTCGTCGGTGGCGTACCACCCGTCGATCGCGGGCTGCGAGGCTACATCTGGCACCCGGTCAGCGTACCGAACAACGCCGGTGAAATTGAAACGTGTTCCAGTCACCGGGCCGACTGGTGCGCCGACCTAGGGTGGCCAGGTCAGACACGCAAAACGGAGGGTTTCGGCAATGGTGATCGTCGCAGGACATCTGACGGTGGATCCCGGTCAACGGGACGGCTATCTGCAGCAGTGCCGCGACGTCGTGCGCCAAGCGCGCAGCGCGCCGGGATGCCTGGACTTTGCGATCACCGCCGACCTTCTCGACCCGGGCCGCGTCGACATCTTCGAACGGTGGGAATCGCGGGCCGCGGTGGAAGCGTTTCGCGGCAGCGGGCCCGGCGACGAGCAGGCCACCGCGATCCTCTCGGCCGCGGTCGCCGAGTACGACGTCACCGAACAGCGACCGCTGACCTGACGTCGGCGGCAGTGCCTAGAGTTGTCTGCGTGAGCCCAGCCCAGACCGCCTCCACCGCTGCTGCGCAAGACACCCAGACCAAACCGACGCTGCTGCTTCTCGACGGAAACTCGCTGGCGTACCGCGCCTTCTACGCACTTCCCGCGGAGAACTTCAAGACGCGCAGCGGCCTGACCACCAACGCCGTCTACGGGTTCACCGCGATGTTGATCAATCTGCTGCGCGACGAGGCCCCCTCCCATGTGGCCGCGGCGTTCGACGTCTCCCGGCAGACCTTCCGCTCCGAGCGATTCCCGGAGTACAAGGCCACCCGCTCGAGCACACCCGATGAGTTCCGCGGCCAGATCGACATCACCAAAGAGGTGTTGGCCGCGCTGGGCATCACCGCCTTGTCCGAGCCCGGCTACGAGGCCGACGACCTGATCGCCACCCTGGCCACCCAGGCCGACGCCGAGGGCTACCGGGTGCTGGTGGTCACCGGCGACCGCGACGCGCTGCAGCTGGTCAACGAGAACATCACCGTGCTCTACCCCCGCAAGGGCGTCAGCGACCTGACCCGCTTCACCCCGGACGCGGTCGTCGAGAAGTACGGCTTGACGCCGACGCAGTACCCGGACTTCGCGGCGCTGCGCGGCGACCCCAGCGACAATCTGCCGGGCATTCCCGGCGTGGGGGAGAAGACCGCCTCCAAGTGGATCTCGGAGTACGGGTCCCTGCAGGGTCTGGTGGACCAGGTGGACACGGTCAAGGGCAAGGTCGGAGATGCGTTGCGCGCCAACCTGTCCACCGTCATCCTCAACCGCGAACTGACCGACCTGGTGCGCAATGTGCCGATGGCCCAGACCCCGGACACCCTGCGGCTGGTGCCCTGGGACCGCGAGCAGATCCACCAGCTCTTCGACGACCTCGAGTTCCGGGTGCTGCGCGACCGGCTGTTCGAGACGTTGTCCACCGCCGGGGGCACGGTGCCCGAGGCCGAGGAGGGTTTCGAGGTGCGCGGCGGCGCCCTGGAGCCCGGGACGGTGGCGTCCTGGCTGGCCCAGCACGCCGCTGACGGTCGCCGTACCGGGCTGGCCGTCATCGGCACCCACCGCAGCTTCGACAGCGACGCCACCGCCCTGGCCCTGTCGTCGGCGGACGGCGAGGGCGGCTACATCGACACCGCGACGCTGACCGCCGAAGACGATGCCGCGCTGGCCGCTTGGCTGGCCGACCCGGCCCAACCCAAGGCGCTGCACGAGGCGAAGCTGGCCATCCACGATCTGGCCGGGCGCGGCTGGAGGTTGGAGGGCGTCACCGCCGACACCGCCCTGGCCGCCTACCTGGTGCGGCCCGGCCAGCGCAGCTTCAGCCTCGACGATCTCTCGGTGCGCTACCTGCGCCGGGAGCTGCGCGCTGAAACCGATGAGCAGCAGCAGCTTTCGCTGCTGGATGACACCGAAGGCGTCGACGATCAGGCCGTGCAGACCGCGATTCTGCGGGCCCGGGCGGTCACCGACCTGGCCGACGCGCTCGACACCGAACTGGCCCGCATCGATTCGGCCGGCCTGCTCGCCGACATCGAGTTGCCCCTGCAACAGGTGCTGGCCGAGCTGGAGCACGCCGGGATCGGTGTCGACCTCGATCACCTGAGCCGGCTGCAGAGCCGGTTCGGCGACCAGATTCGCGATGCCGCCGAGGCCGCCTACGCGGTGATCGGCAAGCAGATCAACCTGGGCTCGCCCAAACAGCTGCAGGTGGTGCTCTTCGACGAGCTGGGCATGCCCAAGACCAAGAAGACCAAGACCGGCTACACCACCGACGCCGACGCGCTGCAGTCGTTGTTCGACAAGACCGGCCACCCGTTCCTCGAACACTTGCTGACCCACCGCGACGTCACCCGGCTGAAGGTGACCGTCGACGGATTGCTCAAATCGGTTGCCTCCGATGGCCGGATACACACCACCTTGAACCAGACGATCGCCGCGACGGGAAGGTTGTCGTCCACCGAACCCAACCTGCAGAACATCCCGATCCGCACCGACGCCGGCCGGCAGATCCGGGACGCGTTCGTCGTCGGTGCGGGCTACCGCGAGCTGATGACCGTCGACTACAGCCAGATCGAGATGCGCATCATGGCGCACCTGTCGGGCGACGCGGGCCTCATCGAGGCGTTCAACACCGGTGAGGACCTGCACTCCTTCGTCGGGTCGCGCGCCTTCTCGGTGCCCATCGACGAGGTGACCCCGGACATGCGCCGCCGCGTCAAGGCGATGTCCTACGGCCTGGCGTACGGGCTGAGTGCCTACGGGCTGGCCGCCCAGCTCAAGATCTCCACCGAAGAGGCCAAAGAGCAGATGGACGCCTACTTCGACCGCTTCGGCCGGGTACGCGACTACCTGCACGAGGTGGTCGAGCAGGCCCGCAAGGACGGCTACACCTCGACGGTGCTGGGCCGGCGCCGGTACCTGCCGGAGCTGGACAGCAGCAACCGCCAGGTGCGGGAGTCCGCGGAGCGGGCGGCGCTCAACGCCCCGATCCAGGGCAGCGCCGCCGACATCATCAAGGTGGCGATGATCAACGTCGACCGGGCGCTGAAGGACTCGGGCCTGCGTTCGCGGATGCTGCTGCAGGTGCACGACGAGCTGCTGTTCGAGGTGGCCGACGGCGAACGCGAGGCGCTGGAAGCCCTGGTGCGCGACAAGATGGGCAGCGCCTATCCGCTCAGCGTTCCGCTGGAGGTCGCGGTCGGCTACGGGCGCAGTTGGGACGCGGCCGCGCACTGATCCGCCGAACGCCGACGGAGCGTTGTTGTCGGACCCCGTCGCTACAATCGAAAGTATGTTCGAACAACCCGGGTTGACGGTTCCCACCGCGGAGTCCATCGCCCGGCTCAACGAGCGGTTCCGGCGGCGCTACCCGCCCAAGACACCGGAATCAGCTGCCCTGGTGGAACACATCCGTGCCACGGCGCGGGCGGAGAATCGGGCCGCCGCGGCGCACCTGGCCGCAATCGGCGAGTTGTTCGCGCTGAGGTTGAGCCAGTGCGGCGAGACCGCGCAGTGGGCCGTGGACACCGAGGCGGCGGTGGCCGCCGAGATTGCCGCGGGCCTGCGGATCAGCCAGGGGCTGGCGGCGAGCCGTCTGCGGTACGCGCGGGCGATGCGCGAGCAGTTGCCCAAGGTGGCGCAGGTGTTCAAGGCCGGCGATATCGACATCAGACTGTTCCAGACGATCGTGTACCGCACCGGTCTGATCACCGACCCTGACGTGCTGGCGGCGGTGGACGGTCAGCTCGCGGCCCAGGTGGCCCGCTGGCCGTCGTTGACCCTGAGCCGGCTGGCGGGGCGCATCGACAAGGTCGTCGCCAAGGCCGACAGGGATGCGGTGCGGCGCCGTCGAGAGCGGCAGGCCGAACGCGAGATCGTCATCGAAGACTTCGCCGAGGGCGGTATGTCGGAGATCCGCGGCAGCCTGTTCACCCCCGATGCCCGCGCTGTGGACAAGGCGCTGGATGCGTTGGCCGCCACGGTGTGCGAGCACGATCCGCGCGACCTCGGCCAGCGGCGTGCCGACGCGATGGGCGCGCTGGCGGCGCGGGCGGATCGGCTGGGCTGTCGCTGCGGTCGCCCGGACTGTTCGGCGCGAGGGCGCCCGGGAGCGTCGCCGGTCGTCATTCACGTGATCGCCGAGCAGGCCACTGTCGCCGGTGTGGGCGAGGAGCCGGGATCACTGGTGGAGGCCGACGGCCTGCTCCCGCCGGAGCTGATCGCAGAGCTGGCCAAGTCGGCCCGGTCGGTGCCGCTGGTGCACCCTGCCGATGCACCGGCCGAGTCCGGTTACGTGCCGTCGAAGGCGCTCGCGGATTTCGTGCGTTGCCGGGACCTGACGTGCCGCTGGCCGGGGTGCGACCGGCCGGCGGCCGACTGCGACGTCGACCACACGATCGCTTTCGGCGACGGCGGGCCGACCCATGCGTCGAATCTGAAGTGTTATTGCCGCACACATTACCGACTACCTGAGATACGCTCTACGTATGGACGGGGCAAAGCAGCAGGTCAGGGCCGGGTGCTACCTCCGCATCTCCTCCGATCCCAGGGACAAGCGGGCGGGCGTCGCCCGGCAGCGGGAGGACACCGCCGCGCTGTGCGAGCTAAAGGGGTGGGCGGTCGCGGAACTGTACTGCGACAACGACGTTTCAGCATCGCGTGGCAAGGCGCGGCCGGAGTGGGACCGCCTATTGGCCGACATCAAGGCGGGCCGTATCGACGCCATCGCCGCATGGGATCAGGACCGGGGCTGGCGAATGATGCGGGAGCTGGAAGAGCTGCGGGAGTTCTTCGCCGCGGTGGGCCGGCCGATCCTGCTGGCCACCACCGGTCAGGGCGACATCGACCTCAGTAGCCCGACCGGCGTGATGATGGCGCAGGTAAAGACGGCCGTCTCGGAGCACGAGATCGCGATGATGCGGGTGCGGCAGTTACGGGCCGCCAAGCAGCGTGCGGAGTCTGGTCGGCCGAAGTGGCGGCAGGCCTTCGGCTACCTGCCGTATGAGGGGCGTAAGGAGGACGACACCGGCGAGCGGGAGATCAACCCGCAGACCGGTCCTCTGGTCGCGGAGGCGTATCGCGCGATCCTGGCGGGTGCCTCGCTGATCGACGTGGCGAACCTGTTTAATGACGCAGGAGCCCACGGGCTCAACGGAACGCCGTGGAACCGCTCGACGGTCAGCTTGTTCCTGCGGTCACCGCGCAACGCGGGCCTACGTGCGCACCGCGGCGAGATCATTGGTATCGGTACCTGGCCGGCGTTGGTGTCGGAGCCCTTGTGGCGGGCCGTGCAGAACGTCATGGATGCACCAGGCCGCAAGCCTGGCCGAAAGGCGGTGCGCCGACACCTGCTGACCGGCGTCCTTGGCTGCGGCAACTGCGGTCACCACCTGTCTGGTTCCTGGGTGATGCAGCCGACGGGCGGCCAGCCCGGCCGATTGAAGTCCGGTGGGGTGCGCCGCCGAAGCGACGAGAAAGCCCACTCAATCGCATACTCCTGCAAGAAATGTCGCCGGTGCGGTATCCGCGCTCACCACGTTGAACCGTTGGTTCGCGGGCTGGTGGCTGACCGTTTGGCCCGCCCGGACGCGGTGGACCTACTCAAGTCGACCGAGCATGACGAAGCTGAAGCCGCCCAGTTCCGCATTCAGCGGCAGACCCTGCTCGTGAGGCTCGATGAGATTGCCGACGAGCGGGCCGACGGGCTAATCGACGGGGCTGGTTACCGGCGCATGACCGAGCGGATCAACGAACAACTGGGCGACTTGGACCGCCAGCAGCAGGATGCCGAACGGGTCCGAGTGTTCGACGGCCTGCCACTGGGGCGACCGGAGGTTCGGGCAGCGGTCGCTGACCTATCGCCGGATCGGTTTCGCGCGGTCATCGGAGTTCTGATGGTGCTGTCGGTCGCGCCGGTCGGCAAGCGAGGACGCGTGTTCGACCCCGAGCGGGTCAAGGTGGAGTGGCTCCAATGATCGACGTCCTCTGCGACTGTGATAGACAGTGCTCGCCACCGCACCCCGTCATGGCCGCGGCCCGGGTCTGGGATGAGCTCACCGAAAGAATCGACTACATCGTCGCTATGCTGGGCACCGGATCCGATGGGACCGTGGTCGCGAGGCAGTTCGCCGACGGCGAGTTGGAGCAATTGACGACGTACAACCAGCGTGGCGACCAACTGCGGTACCACATCGCGTGTCCGTGTGACCGCGGATGCGCTCGCAAGGCCACCGTCGGTTCTATGACCATGAACGAAGTGTTCGCGCGCATCGACACCGGCGCCGATGAACTGCCGAGGAACGACCGAGGCCACGTTCAGGTGTCGTTCCAACTGTTCCTGACCGTCAACGCAGCATTGCAAAAAGCTCGCCATCGTCGCTGACGTTCCGCAGGGCGCTGGCTAACTGTCAGTATTTTCACTTATAGTGGACCTGTTCGTCTCCCTTGTCCTAGTAGGGATTAGACGGCTCATTCTGAGCTGTCCAAGGGGAACGAAATGGCAGTCCTGCCAACCAACTCCAGCGATTCACCCCCGGGCTTGGCCCACAAGCCGCGCCGATGGGTGTCGGTAGCCGATGCAGCCGAACACATCGGTGTCACCCCCAACACAATCCGCGCCATGATCGCTGACGGTCGCCTCAGCGGATACCGGGCAGGCAAACGACTGACCCGGTTGGATCTCAACGAGGTTGACGCTGCGATGCAGCCATTCCGTGGTGGTCCCGCATGAGCGACCTACCCGCCGGCGTCCAGGCCTACATTGACCGCCTCGTTTCCGAGGCGCCCAAACTGAGCACCAGCCAGCGTGACCGACTGTTCGAGCTGCTGAAGCCGGTCCGGATCGACGGTGCGATGCCAGCTGAACACACCAACGACCGGACGGTGGCGATCTGATGGCACGGGGTCACGCGATGTTTCCCGCAGTGCTGTTCAACGACAGCGAATTTCGCGCCCTTCCGGCGCGGGCGCAACGCCTGCTCATATGGCTGTGGCTGCACCCTGATTTGACCATGGCCGGAACGATATCGATTCAGCGCACCGAGTGGGCCAATGCGGCAGACGGTCTCAGCGAGGACGACGTCAAAGAGGACGCGGCAGTCCTTCGGCGCGCGGGATGGGTGGATTACGACGAGGGTCAGCTGTGGCTGCGCCCGTTCATGCAGTTAGACGGTGCGCTCAAGGGCGGTCCGCAGCGGTATATCTCGGCGGCGCGGGCCGTCATGACGATCCGGTCGCGGCGACTGCGACAGGCCGTGGCGGCGATGTTCACGGGCCTACCCGTCCCGGTGCGGGAGGTTCCGCCTGACGCCGAGAAGGCGGCCAAGGTGATGGCCATGAACACGGCCGTTGAGCGGGCCGTCATGGAGCTGACGGCAAGCGTCGCGGCCGTTGGGGTGTTGGCTTCCCTGGAATCTCCCGATACCCCATCGGATACCGCATCGCATGCCCCATCGATACCCCATCGGATACCCACAGTTGTAGGTGTAGCTGTAGATGTATGTGAAGGGGAACCAAAGCGCTGTGCCCGCTGCAGCGGCGTGGTCGAGGCCGAACGACGGACGGAAGCAACGTGGCGGCCGGACCTCTGCGCCTCGTGTGCGGACGCGGCCAAGCACGCAAGCATGCGGGCGACTCCGGCCTGGACCACCACATGACGGCCGCGCGACCGGTCATCGCGGCGTATTGGACGACGGGCGCCGCCGCGACGCCGTGCCCGTGCTGTGTCGCTGAGGCCGGGGCGTGGTGCCGTGATCATCGCGGCCAAGTGTTGCGGGTACCGCACGTTGGTCGCATCGTTGCGGGCTGCCAGCGCCCACCTACAGAGGTGAATGACCAGCAGAGTGGAGTAGAGCAGCCGTTGAGTGCCGCCGACCCCTCTACGGGTGAATTGGCGCCTACCCAGCGTGATTTCACCGAACCTCTCCATCAACGCCCCAGCGGCATCGTTGCTGGCCAAACACCTCCCCCCCCAAACAAAGGATCAAAGATGACTGACCCCACGACCGCCGACGTGGCGGCGCGCGCCGACTTCCTACGTCTGGCCAGCCAACTCCACTCCGGCGACATAGCTGGTACGCAGGCGGTGCTAGCGGGTTTGGCCAGCCGACCCTCCGGTTTCGCCGTCACTCTGCTCGAAGCGGCGCTGCGGGAATTCTTGGCTGCGCTACGCGCCATGGCTCCTGACCCCGCCAAGGTGCAGCGGTGGCTCGACGACGCGGCCCTCGCGGCCCTAGACCAGCTGCGCGCCACGCCCTGACAACTCTGTTGTGATTGTTTCAATCGAGTAGTATCCGAAGTTGGGAGCCCTTCCTCCCAAGCCCTGGCGGCGGGGCCGCCCCTCTGGCACTGAGGGGCGGCCCCGAACGGGCCACACAACTTCACACCGCCGACCGCTGGCACTGCGGACGGCAACCTCGTTCGACGTCCGAGGCTGGCACTGCCCGGTCGAACACCCCAGGCCGAATCGCGCTGGCACTGCGCGCGGCCCTACTCCGCAACCGCTCAATCCTGCTGCACCGCAGCGCAACTTCAGCCCAATGGAGGCTCCTCATGCAATCGCTCGAAAAGCTCACCGAGGCCCGCGACACTCTCAACGCCCGACGCGCGGCCATCACAGACACCGTCGCGGCCGCCGGCCGAGACCACCTGACGCCCGCCGAGGACCGCGAATTCCGCGAGCTGACTGACGGCGTTAACGAATACAACCGACGAATCCAACACTGGAACCGTGCGGGTCGCGGCAACCCCACCGCCATCCTCGCGGCATCGGCACAAGCCGTTGTCGACAGTTCCGGCTCACGCGGCGGCTGGGCCGACCTCACCGCCACCGCCATCGAGTCGATGGGCGGCGAATCCCGAGCCATCGTCTCCGGCAGCATTGACCTCCCGTCGTTGATCGAGTCGCAGGTCGAAGCACTGCCCCGACCCAACCGTCTCATCGATCTTCTGACGACCCGTAAAACCTTGACCAACGGCGTCGCATTCGAATACCTGCGCCAGACCGTGCGGACGACCGCCGCCGCGCCGGTCGCTGATCACGGTGAAAAGCCCACCAGCACCTACACCATGGTGCCGGTGACCGGGACCGCCGTCGTCCTCGCCCACCTGTCCGAGGGTGTCCCGATCCGCTACTGGCAAGACCACGTTGAAATCGTCCACTGGCTGGAGAACGAAATGGTCGAAGGCGTCACCGATTCGCTCGAACGCCAAGTCATTCAGGGCAGCGGGACCGGCATCAACCTGGAGGGCGTCCTCACGGTAGACGGCACGACCGAGGTCGAATGGGCCGGTGAACTGGGCACAACCATGCGATCAGCCTTGACCGCGCTGCAGGTCGCCGCCGTGCAACCCAACGCCTGGGTGTTGCACCCCGAGGACGCCGCCCGCATCGACCTAGCCCGCTGGAACCTTCCCGGGGAGGAATCCCCCGGGGGTGAGCCCGGACCCTTCCTGCACGACGGGTACACCAACGGCCTCACCGGCTCCGCGAACATCCTGGGCGGTCCCGGCATCCAGCGCGTCACCAGCACCTCGGTGCCAGCCGGCACCGCGATCCTCGGCGACTGGAGCAAGCTGCGTCTCTACGTCCGCGAACAGATGCGCCTGGACATCGATGCCTCCGGTGAGAACTTCAAAACCAACACCGCGACCCTGCGGGCCGAATGCCGCGTCGGAGTCGGCCACCTGCAGCCGGCAGCATTCGCCGTCGTCGCACTGACCGACGAGTAGCCGTGGAGACCGACTGGGCGAACCTCACCGAAGAGGGCTACGTCGAGATCAGCGAAGCTGCAGAACAGATGAACCTCAGCGTGAGAGCCGTGCGAGCCGCCGTCCAGGCGGGCGTATTGCGTTCTCACCTCATCGGCGGGGTCCGGCTGGTGCAGCCAGCCATCGTCTCGGGAACACGCCAACCGCAATGAACATGGCGCCGCTGCTGGCGCTGTCAGCGCACACCGGCAGCAGCACCACCATCGCCAAATGCTGCGTGATCCGGCAACAGTCCAAACAGGCGCTCACGGGC
>NZ_JRMK01000036.1:0-33954 GCF_000972925.1 Mycobacterium sp. UM_Kg1
TAGATGCCAGACACATCCACTCCGTCAGGAGGTCCTCCCCATTTCAAGCAGGCACGCCGTCAACAACCTCCGAGGTCACAACACCTAGGAGCCTAGTCGGCGGCCAGCGCCTGCAACTCGCGACGCAATACCTTGCCGGTGTTGTTGCGGGGCAACGCGTCCATGATGGTGATGGCCCGCGGAACCTTGTACCCGGCCAGGTTGTCGCGGACGTGCTGTTTGAGTTCCTCAACCGAGGCCGAGGCGCCGGGCTCCAACACCACGAAGGCCACCAGGCGCTGCCCGTATTCGGCGTCGTCCACACCCAGGACGGCGGCCTCGGCGACGGCGGGATGGTTGGTCAGCGCCTTCTCGGTCTCGATCGGATAGACGTTCTCGCCGCCGGAGACGATCATCTCGTCGTCCCGGCCCACCACGAACAGCCTTCCGGCCTCGTCGAGGTAGCCCAGGTCGCCGGATGCCATGAACCCGTCGTGGAACATCTTGGACTCCCCGCCGGTGTAGCCGTCGAACTGCGAGGAGTTGCGAACGAAGATCTGCCCGGTCGATCCCTGCGGAACGTCGGCGAGATCGCCGTCCAGGATCCGGATCTCGGTGCCCGGCGCCGGCCGTCCGGCGGTGTCGGGACAGTGCCGCAGGTCTTGCGGGGTGGCCAGCGCGATCATGCCGGCCTCGGTCGCGTTGTAGTTGTTGTAGACCACGTCGCCGAAGGCATCCATGAACGCCGTCACCACGTCGGGTCGCATCCGCGACCCGGACGCTGTGGCGAAACGCAGTGACCTGCAGGGGTATTTGGCCCGAACCTGGTCGGGCAGCGCCATGATCCGGTCGAACATCACCGGTACCACGCACAGCCCGGTCGCCTGATGCCGCTCGATCAATTCCAGAGTGGCCTCGGGATCGAATTTGCGGCGGGTGATGACCGTGCAGGCCATCGTCAGCGCCAATGCCAGCTGCGAGAAACCCCAGGCGTGGAACATCGGGGCGGCGATAACCACCGATTCCTCTGTGTGCCAGGGGATCCGGTCGAAGATGGCCTGTAGGTCGGCGACGCCGCCACCGCCGCGCCCGGAGCGGCGCGCCCCCTTGGGGGTGCCGGTGGTTCCGGAGGTGAGCATCACCAGTTTGCCCGAGCGGGACGGCTTCGCCGGCCGGCGCCCGGCGTTGGCGTCGATCAGCTCGTCGGAGGTCAATCCCGCGATCTCGCCGTCGGCCCAGCTCACCACCCGCGTGCGCCCCGAGTCGGCGGGAACGGCCAGATCCACTGCCGCGGTGAACTCTTCGTCGTAGATGATCAGGTCAACGCCTTCGCGGGCCACGACTTCAGCCAAGGCGGGACCGGCGAAACTCGTGTTGAGCAGCAGGACGTCGGCGCCGATCCGGTTGGCGGCCGCCAGCGCCTCGATGAAGCCGCGATGGTTACGGCACATCAGCGCGATCGCTCGCGGCGACCGACCCCCCAGCCCCTGCAATCCGGCGGCCAGGGCGTCGCAGCGCCGGTCGAGTTCGGTGTAGGTGCACATGCCGCGCTCGTCGATGACCGCCGGCCGATCGCCGCACCGTTGGGCCGCCATGGCGATCCCGGTGGTGGTGGTGCCGCCCTCGCGGACTGCCGCGGCGGCGATCCGGACGTACTTGTCGGGGCGCAGCGGCGCCAACAGCCCGACGCGGGTGAAAGTGGTCAGCATCGCGCCGACCCGGTTCAGCGAGTCCAACGGGGCCATGCCGGTCAGCCCAGGATCGGGAGACGGCGCTCGCGGGCGAGCTGATCCAGCGCGTCCTGCATGACGGCGCGCACATAGGTGTCGACGACGTCGACGTCGGGGTCTGCCCCGAACTCGGCGACGATATCGATCGGCTCGCACACCCGCATGACGATCTTGGTGGGCAGCGGCACGTTGACCGGCAGCACCGCGGAAAAGCCGAAGGGGAAACCGAACGAGATCGGCAGAATCTTGGCCCGCAGCAGCTTGTCCAGGCGCAGTGCCTTGGCCAGCCCGGTGCCGCGTGACAGGTAGAGCTGGCTCTCCTGGCCGCCGATCGCGACGGTCGGCACCAGGGGCACGCCGGCGTTGAGTGCGGCGCGGATATAGCCCTTGCGCCCGCCGAAGTCGATCGTGTTCTCGGCAAGGGTGGGCCGGTAGACGTCGTAGTCACCGCCGGGGAAGACCACCACCACACCACCGGAGCGCAGGGCTTCGTCGGCGTTGGCATGGTTCGCCGGGATGAAGCCGGTCTTGCGGAAGAAGTCGGCGGTGTAGCCGGTGAACATCAGGTCATGGCTCAGCGTGTACACCGGACGCTCGTAGCCGAAGGTGTCGTAGAACCCGGTGGCGAACACCGGCACGTCCATGGGGAACAGGCCGCCGGAATGGTTCGAGACCACCAGGGCGCCGCCGTTGGGGAACGACTCCAAGCCCCGTATCTCGGCGCGGTGATAGCCCTTGATGAACGGCCGCAGCAGACCCATGACGCGTTCGGTCAGGCCCGGGTCCCATTTCGTGACAGGCCCGGCCGAGTCGTGCGACCGGTCGTCGTCCGGCGTGTCCAACCTCGACCCCCTTAATTGGAACGTGTTCCAGTTTTGCCCATGCTACCGGCTCTGACCCGCGAATGGATAACATCAGCGCACTGTCCGGCCCCCGAGGGGAGTTCCGTATCAACCTGCAGGCGTACTTCGACCGTGTCTCATACCGCGGTGCAACCGAGCCGACGTTGGAGACCCTGGCCGCCCTGGTGGCCGCGCACGTCCGACACATCCCGTTCGAGAATCTCGACCCGTTGACCGGAGTTCCGGTGATCGACCTCAGCGCGGCGGCGCTGACCGCCAAGCTGGTCGCCCGAGCGCGGGGCGGCTACTGCTACGAGCACAACAACCTGATGTTCGAGGTGCTCGACGAACTCGGGTTCGGCACCCAGCGGCTGGCCGCACGGGTGGTGTGGATGACTCCCGAGGGGTTGGACGGGCCGCCGCCCCCCCAGACCCACCAGGCTTTGGCGGTGACCATCCCCGGCTCGGATCAGCGGTATCTGGTCGACGTCGGGTTCGGCGGGCAGACCCCGACGGCACCGATCCCCCTGGTCCCCGATGCCGTCCAACAGACCTCCCACGAGCCGTTCCGGGTGCGCGAGCACGGCGCCGACTACGTGTTGGAGACCTTGATCGGTCAGCGCTGGCGGCCCCTGTATGTCTTGGCGATGCAGCCAAGGCCACTGATCGACATGCAGGTGGGCAGCTGGTACGTGTCCACTTACCCCGAGTCGAACTTCGTCGTCGGTCTCAGCGCGGCACTGGTCACCGATGACGCGCGCTGGAACCTGCGGGGGCGTAACCTGGCCATCCACGCCGGCGGCGGCACCGAGCGGGTCAGGTTCGGCGACGCCGCACAGGTGTGTGCCGCGCTGGCCGAACGCTTCGGTATCGATCTGACCGGACTGGGCGACATCGAAGCCGCCGTGGCCGCGGTGCTGGACACCTGATGGCGAGGTTCGTAGCGGCGGCCGTGGTGGCGTCGGCGGGCGTGGCGCTGGCCGGTGTGGCCTCGGCCGCCCCGATGCCGGGCATCGAACTGCTGGACGACAACAGCAGCTGCACAGCGGGTTTCGTCACCCAGAACGACGAGGGTGACTATTACCTGCTGACCAGCGGCCACTGCGACTCGCACGACGGGTCGGAATGGACCGACGCCTTCGAGACGCCGCTGGGACGTATCACCGCGAGCGAAGACAACGGGCAGGACCGCGACGCCGCGATCATCCGGCTCGACCCGGCGGCGGGTCGGCCTAACCCCAGAATCGCCGGCCGTTACCCGGTGGCCAACGTGCTGACCGCCGACCAGATTCACGTAGGGATGACGATCTGCAAGATCGGTGCCCAGACCGGTGAAACCTGCGGTCCTGTCAGCGCCATCATCGGCAACCTGGTGGAGACGGATTTATACAGCACCATCGGCGACAGCGGCAGTCCCGGCTATGTGGTCAACCCGGACGGCACCGTCAGCGCGGTCGGTCTGCTGATGGGCGGACCGGTGGACGACGACTACTCCACCGACTTCGTCCTGCTGGACCCGTTCCTTCGCCAGTGGGGATTACACGTAGCGCGTTAGAAGCTGCCCAATTCCACCCGACCTGCGCGTCTGCAGGTGCATTCTGGAGTTATGGGTCACTACAAGAGCAATGTCCGGGACCTGGAATTCAACCTCTTCGAGATGCTCGACCTGGAGAAATGCCTGGCCGACGACGCGTTCGGCGATCTCGACGGCGACACCGTCCGTCAGATGCTGTCAGAAGCCGCCCGGCTCGCCGAGGGGCCCGTGGCGGCGTCATTCGCCGACGGCGACCGTCACCCGCCGGTGTTCGACCCGGCCACACACAGCGTGTCGCTGCCGGAACCCTTCAAGGAGTCGATGCGGGCCTGGCGGGAGGGCGAGTGGTTCCGCATCGGCCTGCGCGAGGAAGTCGGCGGGGTGCCGGCGCCATCGATGGTGTCCTGGGCGATCAACGAACTGGCGTTGGGCGCCAACCCCGCCGTGTTCATGTTCATGGCCGGTCCGATCTTCGCCAACATCCTCTACGACCTGGGTAACGAGCAGCAACGGCACTGGGCGTCGATGGTGGTCGACCGGAACTGGGCCGCCACCATGGTTCTCACCGAACCGGACGCCGGCTCCGATGTCGGTGCGGGCCGCACCAAGGCCGTCGAGCAGCCCGACGGCAGTTGGCATATCGACGGGGTGAAGCGGTTCATCACCAACGGCGACACCGACGACATGTTCGAGAACATCATGCATATGACCCTGGCTCGTCCCGAGGGCGCCGGGCCGGGCACCAAGGGGCTGAGCCTGTTCCTGGTGCCGAAGTTTCTGCCCGATCCCCAGACCGGGGAACCCGGCGAGCGTAACGGGGTGTTCGTCACCGGACTGGAACACAAGATGGGACTGAAGGTTTCGACCACCTGCGAACTGACCTTCGGCCAGCACGGCGTCCCGGCGAAAGGCTGGTTGGTCGGAGACACCCGCAACGGGATAGCGCAGATGTTCCACGTCATCGAGTATGCGCGAATGATGGTGGGAACCAAGGCGATCGCTACGCTGTCCACCGGATATCTCAATGCGCTGGAATACGCCAAAACCCGTATTCAGGGCGCGGACATGACGCAGATGACCGACAAGACCGCGCCGCGGGTGACGATCATCCACCACCCGGATGTGCGGCGTGCTCTGATGATGCAGAAGATCTACGCCGAGGGGATGCGGGCCCTGTACCTCTACACCGCGGCGCACCAGAACGCTGAGGTGGCGTTGCAGGTCTCGGGCGCCGACGCCGAGATGGCAGCACGAGTCAACGACTTGCTGCTACCGATCGTCAAGGGCGTCGGATCCGAACGGGCCTACCAGTATCTGACCGATGCGCTGCAGACTTTCGGTGGTTCCGGTTTCCTGCAGGACTATCCGATCGAACAGTACATCCGGGACGCGAAGATCGACTCGCTCTACGAGGGCACCACCGCCATCCAGGCCCAGGACTTCTTCTTCCGCAAGATCGCCCGCGATCGCGGTGTGGCCCTGGGGCACCTGATCGCTCAGATCGAGGAATTCCTCGACAGTGCCGACGGCCGAGAGGAACTGACCGAATCCCGAAAGCAGCTGGCCGCCGCGCTCGATGACACGCGGGCCATGGTGGCCGCCATGACCGGATACATGTTCGGCTCGCAGCAGCAGGCCCGCGAGCTCTACCGGGTGGGCCTGGGTTCGGTGCGATTCCTGCTGGCCGTCGGCGACCTGGTGATCGGGTGGCTGCTGTTGCGCCAGGCCGAGGTCGCCCTGACTGCCCTCGACCACGGGGCCGCCGGCGAGCACGCGCACTTCTACCAGGGGAAAGTGGGTGCGGCAAAGTTCTTCGCCGCCAACGTTTTACCCCGCCTCGGTGTGGATCGACGCATCGTGGAGACCGAGGACCTCGCACTCATGGACCTGCCCGAGGAAGCCTTCTGAGGCGATCGGTCAGCGCAGCCGGGGTTCAGCCGCGCCGTTGGCGCACCTTGTAGGTCGAAGGCCACGACACCCGGGTCTCGTCACCGACCAACGGTGTCCCCTTGGTGCCGACGGTGACGCTGTAGGCCTCCTCGCCGGGGCCCACTTCGCGGTTGGCGTGTTCGGTGGCAAGGTAATACAGCTGATCGATCTCCAGGTCGACGAAGGCGACGAAGCTGGTCTTACGCACTGCATCGCCGAACCCGGCGGTCATCCGGTCGGCCAAAAGGCGCGACCCGATCACCGTCGCGGTCAGAATCGCAAACGGAATCACCCAGCAGCACAGGTAGATCAGCGGATCGTCCGGTTGGCGCGAGGCGGATTCCGCCAGCGCGATCGGGGGAACCGCCGCGACGGCCGTCATTGTCGCGAGCGCACCCAGCCAAACCCACGTCAGCCGCTGCACCAGGGGCGCGAACAGCTCGGATTGCACCACCGGTGCCACCACGTCGGCCGTGGCGACGGCTTCCACCGCGGATCTGCGCAGGGCGACGCCGATGAGCAGCGTCGCGAACAGGCCGGCGAAACTCAACGGCAGCAGCCAGTTGTGTGTTGCGGCAAATCCCCACGGCAGCACTGCCAGCAGTGTGAACGTCGCCAGGGCCCCGCCCGCCAGGACCCGTAGCGACGGCTCACGAGCGGTGGCCGCGGCGGCCAGCGCGGCGGCCAGCGCCACCGCCGCGGCGATCACCGGCGGAGCATTTCCCACCAGCACCCAGTACAGCCCCCAGGGTGCAAACCACAACAGCACGCCCACAGAACGGCAGTATAGGGGCTTACCGTTGCAGCAACGGCAGGTGAACCCGGGCGGGCCGGTGCCGGATCAGGCGTCCAGGGTGTAGCCCATCGGCATCAGCACGCTCTTCTGCTGGGTGAAGTGCTCGACACCCTCTTTGCCGTTCTCCCGGCCGATCCCGGAGTTCTTGTAACCGCCGAACGGGCAGCACGGGTCGAAGGCGTACCAGTTGATTCCGTACGTCCCGGTGCGGATCTTCTTGGCGATCTCGATCCCGCGCTCGACGTCGGAGGTCCACACGCTGCCGGCCAGTCCGTACACCGAGTCGTTGGCGATCGCGACCGCGTCGTCCTCGGAGTCGTAGGCGATGATCGACAGCACCGGACCGAAGATCTCCTCCTGGGCGATGGTCATGGAGTTGTCCACGTCGGCGAAGACGGTCGGCTCGACGAAGAAGCCGGACTCCAGGCCCTCGGGACGACCGCCGCCGCAGACCAGCCGCGCCCCCTCCTCGATGCCCTTGGCGATGTAGCCCTCCACGCGCTCCCGCTGCTTCTCGCTGATCAGCGCACCGATCTGGGCGGCCGGGTCGTCCGGCAGACCGACCGGCAGCGCGGCGACGAAGTTCTTGACGGCCTCGACCACTTCCTCGTAGCGAGATCGCGGCGCCAGGATGCGGGTTTGGGCAACGCACGCCTGCCCGGTGTTCATGATCCCGGAGAACACCAGCATCGGGATCGCCGACGCCAGGTCGACGTCCTCGAGCACGATGGACGCCGACTTTCCGCCCAGTTCCAGCGTGCACGGCTTGAGCAGGTCCGCGGCGCGCTTGCCGATCTCCTTGCCGACCGCCGAGCTGCCGGTGAAGGAGAAGATGTCCACGTCCGGGTTGGAGGTCAGCGCCTGACCGGTCTCGGCGCCGCCCGGCACCACCGACAGCACACCTTCGGGCAGACCCGCGTCGGCGAACGTCTGCGCCAGCAGGTTCGCGCTGAACGGCGTCTCGGCAGCCGGCTTGAGCACCACCGTGCAGCCGGCCAGCAGGGCCGGACCCAGCTTGTTGACCGCGAGGAACAGCGGCACGTTCCACGCCACGATCGCACCGACCACCCCGATCGGCTCGCGGCGCACAATCGTCTGACCGTAGGCGCCGGTGCGAACCTCTTCCCAGCTGACCTCGTCCACGGCGGGACCGGCGAAGAAGTTCAGGGCGCCCAGCGAGCTCATCCAGTGCATGGTCTCGACACTCATGGGGGGCTGGCCGGTCTCGGCGCCCAACAGGCGGGTGAACTGCTCCTTGCGCTCTTCCATGAGTTTGATCGCGGCGGCGATCACGGCGGCGCGTTCGGCCGGCGGGGTCGACGGCCACGGGCCGGAGTCGAACGCGCGACGCGCCGCCGCGACTGCGTTGTCCACGTCCGCCTTGGCCGCCAGCGGCACCTTGCCGACATACTCGCCGGTGGCCGGGCTGCGAACCTCGATCACCTGATCGGTGGACGGGGCGGTCCACTTGCCGCCGATGAAGAGGGTGTCGTATTCGGTGATGCTGGAGTCGGTCATGGGCGCCACCCTACCTAGCCGGCGCACGGATTAGAACACGTTGCAGTCAATCGTTCAGTTCGGTCGCAGAACCAGCACCAGGTTGCTCACGCCGAACTCGCGAATGCCCGGCGCCTTCGTCATGGGCCAGGCCCATCGCGGGTGATAACGGGGGAAAGCCGCCACCAGTGTGCCGGTGTGGCGGGCCCAGTCGAGCCCCGCGGCGGCCGACACCGCGAACAATGACGAGCCGTAGTTGTTCTTCGGCGGGTGGCCGTGCCGGCGGGTATAGCGCCGGGCGGCCCGGTGCCCGCCCAGATAGTGGCTGAGCCCCATTTCGTGGCCGCCGAACGGACCCAGCCACACGGTGTAGGAGAGCACCGCCAGGCCACCGGGCCGAGTGACCCGCAGCATCTCATTGCCGAGTCGCCAGGGCCGCGGCACATGCTCGGCGACATTGGAGGACAGGCAGATGTCCACGCTGGCATCCGCGAACGGCAGGGCCATCCCGGAGGCCCGCACGAACCTGCCCACCCCGCCGGCGGGACGGGGTCCGGCCGCGTGCATCTCGTTCGGGTCGGGTTCCACGCCGATGTACCGCAACCCGGCGCCGGCGAACGCGCTGGCGAAGTAGCCCGGTCCGCCCCCGACGTCGAGCAGTGTCTTTCCGGCCGGCTCGTCGCCGTGGAACCCCCGCCACAGCTCGGCGACCATGGCAGCGGTGTCTTCGGCCAGCGCACCGTAGAACCGTGCCGGTGCGGTCTGCTCGTAGCGGAACTGGGACAGCAGGCGCACCGAACGGCCCAGCGTCGCGTGTCGCGCGAACAGGTCGGTGGCAGCCACCGGGCCAGCGTAGGCCCCGCCGTCGCCCGACCCCGGCGCCCACCGGCCCGCCCCGCCCTTCCTGCCCGCATATTCGGCGGGACGCGGCGAGCGGGCCGACTACGCTGGTCGGCGTGTCTGCTGTGCGCTCGGTCCTGCTGCTGTGCTGGCGTGACACCGGTCATCCGCAGGGCGGCGGCAGTGAGACCTACCTGCAGCGCATCGGTGCCGAGCTGGCCGCTGCCGGCGTGGCGGTCACCCTGCGTACCGCCCGCTATCCGGGGGCGCCCAAGCACGAGGTCGTCGACGGGGTGCGCATCAGCCGCCGCGGCGGCCCGTACACGGTGTATCTCTGGGCGTTGGCCGTGATGGCGGCGGCTCGCGTCGGCCTGGGACCGCTGCGGGGCGTGCGGCCCGACGTGGTGATCGACACCCAGAACGGGCTGCCTTTTTTGGCGCGCCTGATCTACGGACGCCGCGTCGCGATGCTGGTGCATCACTGCCACCGCGAACAGTGGCCGGTAGCCGGGCCGGTGCTGAGCCGGATCGGCTGGATGGTCGAGTCGAGGCTCTCGCCGTGGCTCAACCGGCGCAATCAGTACGTGACGGTGTCGTTGCCCTCGCTGCGCGACCTGGTCGAACTGGGTGTGGGCGCCGAGCGCATCGCGGTGGTGCGCAACGGCCTCGACGAGGCGCCGCCCGCCACGCTGACCCACCCGCGCTCGCCGGCGCCGCGGGTGGTGGTGTTGTCGCGCCTGGTTCCGCACAAGCAGATTGAGGATGCGTTGGAGGCCGTGGCGGCACTGCGCGGCCGTATCCCGGACCTGCACCTCGACGTCATCGGCGGGGGGTGGTGGGCAGACCGGCTGGTGCAGTACGCCGCGGAGCTCGAGATCACCGACGTGGTGACCTTCCATGGGCATGTCGATGAGGTCACCAAGCACCAACTGGTGCAACGGGCCTGGGTCCATGTCCTGCCCTCTCGCAAGGAGGGCTGGGGGTTGGCGGTCATCGAAGCGGGCCAGCACGGCGTGCCCACCATCGGCTACCGGGCCTCCGGCGGGTTGTCGGACTCGATAGTCGACGGGGTCACCGGGATGCTGGTCGACGACCGGGACGGGCTGGTCGAGCAACTCAGGCGATTGCTGGCCGACGCGGTGCTGCGCGAGCAACTCGGCGCCAAGGCGCAGGCCCGCAGTGCCGAATTCTCCTGGCGGCAAAGCGCCGAGGGGCTGCAGGCGGTGTTGACAGCGGTCCGAGAACGGCGCTATATCAGCGGCGTGGTGTGAACGGGAACTTGTCAGAGCGTCGGCCTGTCCTCACGGATCAGAGACCGGCCGACGGCGATCAGGCGGTATCGCCGCTCAGCGACTTCATCTCCGGCAGCGCGCTTGTGCTTATGGCGTGGGCTTCTGACTGCTCGATGCCCAGCATCACCAGGAGTTTTTCGGCGTAGAGGTCCGAGGTCGCTGCGGCATCTGTGGTAGGGGCACTCTCCAAGAGTTGCATCAGGGCCAGGAGCACTCCACCGGCCAGCATGACCGCAGTCTCGGCATCGGGCATCGCGAAGCGGCCGAGTTCGATCCCGCGGCGAAGATCGGCCAGTGCCCTTGGGCGAATGCCACGTTCGGTGACCAATATCGACATCCCGGCGTTCAAGAGCACGCGAACGGCTTCGGGCATCAGTCGCTGGGCTCGGCCGACAATCCGAAAGCTGCGCGCAAAGATCTCGGCCGGGTCTTGCAGGCCCGCGACGGCGAGATCTATCAACTCGCCCCACTCGTCGAGCACGACCGCAACTGCTTCGGTGAACAGCTCGTCCTTCGTGGTGAAGTGGTTATAGAACGTTCCAAAACCAACATCCGCGGCCGCGGTGATCTCCAGAATGCTGACGTTTGTCGTGTTCTGTGCCAGGAAGCCGCGCGCCGCGTTCACCAGCGCGGCCCGACTCTTGGCTTTCCGGCGATCAAGTCGCAACGGGGCTTGAGTTGAGGGCACCAGGGACTCCTTGACGCTCGCCGTGTGGCTGATGGATCCATCACAAATGATGTCACATACAGCGGGCGGCGCCGGTTGCCGTCGCGACCGGGCCTGAGGCGCAGCGGACGTAGTTGATGAAATCATCAGAAATGTCTTGACAGGCGCGAGCCGCATAACTGATGATTTCATCAGTTACCTGCTGGAAGGGTGCCCCATGACCGCCACTGAAGCTGTCCACCGCACAGAGCACATGGTCGCGGCCGGTCGCCGTGAGCTCTTCGTCACGGAAGCCGGAGAAGGTCCACCCGTCGTACTTCTGCACGGCGGCGGGCCAGGCGCCACCGGCGCCTCCAACTACGTGCGCAACATCGACGCTCTCGCTCAGCGGTTCCGGGTGATCGTCCCGGACATGCCGGGCTACGGGGCTTCGTCGAAGGAACTCGACTTCTCCGACCCGTTCGGCGATCTGGCCACGGCGATGCGACTGATGCTTGACGAACTCGGCATAGATCGCGCGCACTTCGTCGGCAACTCCTACGGGGGCGCGGCCGCCCTGCGTCTCGCGCTTGATCGGCCCGACCGGGTTGACCGGCTGATCTTGATGGGTCCCGGTGGCATCGGCACAACTCGTGGTCTGCCGACCAAGGGGCTGAACGCACTTCTTGGCTACTACGGCGGCGATGGCGCCAGCAGGGCGAAGCTCGCGTCTTTCATCCGCGAATATCTGGTATTCGACGGGTCCGTGGTTCCCGACGAGCTGATCGACCTGCGCTATGCGGCCAGCGTCCAGCCCGAAGTAGTCGCCTCGCCGCCGCTGCGCCGCCCGGCGGGTCTGTCGGCTCTGTTCAAGATGGACCTCACCCGCGACCGTAGGTTGGCGCGTTGTGAAGTCCCGACTCTGGTGGTGTGGGGAGCCGATGACAAGGTCAATCGACCATCCGGAGGGCCGCTGCTGGCGCGGACGATGAAGAGCTGTGACCTGTACATCGCGGCGAACACCGGGCATTGGGCTCAGTGGGAGCGGGCCGATCTGTTCAACGACCTGGCCGTAGCGTTCCTGAGCGGTGCAGCATGAGCCTTCCGTTTGGGCAGCCCAACACCGATGGCGGCGTCTTCGGCGCGGTCCACATGGGGTACGTCGTCGTCGAGTCCCGACGCATCCGCGACTGGCACCGTTTCGGTGCGGACGCCATCGGCCTTCACGTAGATGAGCTGACTGCCGACGCCCTGCGGTTCCGCCTCGATGAGCACCAGTGTCGGCTCCTGATCCAGCGAGGGCCCGCTGAAGATCTGATGGCGATCGGTTGGCAGGCGGACGACCACGAGACGCTCGACCGGATCATCAGACGTGTCACCGAACGTGGGGTGCCGATCGCCGAGGGCACACCGGAGGAAACAGCGCTACGTGGTGTCGAGCGGCTATGGCGCTTCGCCGGCCCAAAAGGAATCGCACAGGAGGTATTCACTGAGCCGTTGTCGACGACGAAGCCGTTGCGGATGATCAACACCGGCTTCGTCACCGGGGCCAGCGGGATGGGGCACGTGGCACTCACCTCGCGGGACCCGGTCGGCGTCCACGGCTACTACAACACCGTTTTCGACTCCCGGCTTTCGGACTTCATTGATGAGACCATGGCCGGCTTGTCCGTGAAGATTCGGTTCCTGCGTGTCAACGAACGTCACCACTCGATCGCCGTGGCCAACACTCGGGGATTGAACATCGATCCGATCCGCACGCGTGTGCAGCACGTCAACATCGAGGCCGCCACGCTCGAAGACATGCTCGGCGCCTACCAGCGGGTTCGTGAACAGGGATTCCGGATCGCGTGGTCGGTCGGGCAGCACACCAACGACAAGGAGCTGTCGTTCTACTGTGTCACTCCGTCCGGTTTCGAGCTTGAAGTGGGCTGGAAACCGATTGTCGTGACACCCGAGCTTGAGCAGTCCTGGAAAGTTCTCACCCACCAGGGCATCAGCATGTGGGGTCACCAGACGGTCAGTGGTGGCGTCTTGGACAGACTCGGTCAAATCCGGCAGGCCGCCGTCAACGCTTGCCAGCCCGAAACCCGTGTCCCGGAACTCAGTGGAGCAATCCCATGAATCGGTACGACGTCGCCGTCGTGGGTCTCGGACCTACCGGTCTCACGCTGGCGCACCTGCTCGGACGCCGGGGACTGAGCGTGCTGGTGCTGGAGCGCGAGCCGGAATTCTATGGCAACGCGCGTGCCGTCTACACCGACGACGAAACCCTCCGCGCCTTCCAGACTGCCGGCGTTGCCGACGAGATCCACGCTGACATGAATGTCGACTCCGCCGTTCAGTGGGTCAAGGCGGACGGCAGCATCCTCATCCAGTTCCGCGAGATCCAGCGCCCCCGTTGGTGGCCGATCGTGAACTTCCTGTACCAGCCATACATGGAGACCAAGCTCGAAGAGTTACTCGAGGCCCACGCAGCCGTCGAGCTTCGACGCGGCCGCGAGGTCGTGGACTTCAGCCAGGACGAGGACGGAGTGAACGTCGTCCACGCGGCCGCCACCGGCAGCGGTTACGGTCGTCGTGAGAACCAAGTGGACACCACGACGCAAGAAACCTGTCGGGTCTCATATCTGATCGGCGCCGACGGCGGTCGCAGCGTCATCCGTACCAACCTCGGGATCGAAATGAGCGGAAAGAGCTTCCCCGAGCGTTGGCTGGTAGTCGATCTCAGGGCCAAAGAAGGCGTCGAGGCCTTTGCGCATCTGCCGTATTTCGACTTCGTATGCGACCCAGGTCTGCCGGTGGTCAGTTGCCCGCAGCCGGGCGGCCATCACCGTTTCGAGTTCGCTCTCAAGGATTCCGACGACGACAAACACTTTGCATCCGACGAAACCGTGCGTGAACTGATCGGCAAATACGTCGACGTGGACGAAGTCGAGGTACGCCGCCAACTCGTCTACACCTTCAATGCCGTGACCGCAGACAGGTGGCGCGTGGGCCGCATCCTGCTCGCAGGCGACGCTGCCCACATGACTCCCCAGTTCATCGGCCAGGGCATGAACGCCGGCGTGCGTGACGCCGACAACCTCTCGTGGAAGCTCGAAGCGGTCCTCCGTCACGGCGCCAGCGCCGACCTACTCGACACTTACGAGGCCGAGCGCAAGCCGCACGCCAAGGCGATGATTGCGCTGTCGGTCTTCAACAAGTCGATTGTCTCGGTCAAGAACCCGATTACGGCCAAGGCTCGCGATGCCGTCATGTGGGCTGCGCTGCACACGCCGTTTCTTGCCGGGTGGCTCGAGCGGGCGGGAATGAAGCCCAAGCCGCGCTTCAAGTCTGGAACCTACGTCGGTATGCCCCGCCGGTTTCTGGGAGCGGAAGGCAGTCTGTCGCCCCAGCCGATGGTCCGCCAGTACGACGGCCGACTGATTCGCTTCGATGACGCCGTCGGCATCGGCTGGACCGTCGTCGGCATTGGCATCGATCCCCACGACGTGCTCAAGGGTGACCTGGCCGCCTGGGATCAGGTTGGCGCCACGTTCGTCACGCTGTATGCGCCGGGAGCGCGTCCCCAAGGGACCGCCCGTCGTGGAATCCGGCGCATGGGTCTGGTCGACCTCGAAGACACGACCGGGGAAATGACGGGGTGGCTTCGACGCCACCGCATTGGCAAGGGTGAACTCGTCGTGCTCAGGCCGGACAAGTTCGTGTTCGGCGCAGACGCCGATGGTGCCGCGCTGACTCGAAGGCTGCGTGACCAACTTGGCCTGACCGACCATCGGCCCACGGTCGCGGCGAATGCAGGCTGATGCGGAAGTGCCCCGGTCGGGTGACCACGTCGAGGCAACCAGCAGCGTCGATGGCCGCTCCCGCTTCAAAGACCTCGCGCCCGGCGACCTCGTCCTGACCGGAACGCCGGTGGGCGCCGCACTGTCCGCGCCAAGAACTCCCAATACCTTCATGAGGGCGATTTGGTCGAGGTCACCGTCGCGACGGACGACGGCTCCATCGACCTGGGAGCCCAGCGCACGCCCGTGAGGCGCGCCCAGGACCGCACCTGCTCCATACTGGCGGCGGGTTGAGCTGACAATACGGAGGTGCCCCGATGACCGACGACCACCCAGATCCTGTGCTTCTCTACGACGGTGTCTGCGGAATCTGCAATCGGTCGGTGCAGAGCATTCTGCGGTTCGACCGGCGCGGCACGCTGCGATTCGCATCGTTGGACAGCGATTTCGCGTGCGCGGTCATCGCGCGCCACCCGGGGCTGGGCGACATCGACTCGATGATTTTCGTGCACAACCCGGGCCGGCCCGACGAGCGCATCGACGTGCGCTCGGCGGCCGCCCTGCGGGTTCTGAGCTATCTGGGTGGGCCCTTCCGGCTGCTGCTGGCGGCCCGCCTCATCCCGGCGGGACTGCGTGACTGGCTCTACGACCGCTTTGCCGCGGTGCGCTATCGGTGGGGCGGTCGGTACGACACCTGCCCCATCCCGGGGCCCGACGTGCGTGCCCGTTTCCTGGATGCCTAGGTGTCCGTTCCGGCATTTGTAGTCGACACGTTCACGGCGGTCAGGTTCCGGGGGAACCCCACCGGCGTGGTGCTGTTGGACGGTCTGGCCGACACCTCGTGGATGCAGTCGGTGGCAGCAGAATTCAATTGCCCGGCAACCGCTTTCATCGGCCCAGCTCAGGAGGGGGTCGGTCCGAGAGTCCTGCGGTGGTTCAGTCCGGTGGCCGAATTGGCGTTGTGCGGCTCCGGAACCCTGGCCAGTGCTCACGTCTTGGGCGGGGACCAGTCCTTCCGGGCGGGCGATCGCTTGCTGGCCTGCACGACGGATTCCGACGGCGCGATCAGGATGGCGTTTCCGGCGGACCCCGTGCGCGGCGAGTCGCCGACTGCGGAGCTGGTGGCAGGCCTGCCCGGGGTGAGCATCCGCTCGGTGTGGCGGGGCAGCCTGGACGTGGTCGTGGAAGCGGGGTCAGCTGCCGAAGTCCGGGCGCTCGCGCCGGACACGGCGTCGCTGGCGAAGGTGGACGTGCGTGCCGTCGTGGTTACGGCAGTCGGTGACGGTGACGCCGACATCGTGAGCCGGGTGTTCGCACCCCGCTTCGGGCTGTCCGAGGATCCGGTGACCGGCTCGGCGCACTGCACCCTTGCCGCGCTGTGGGGCGGGCGTCTCGGAGTCGAGGAATTCACGGCGGAACAGGCCTCGCCGCGAGGTGGGCGATTGCGGGTGCGCCGTGACGGCGACCGTGTCCTGCTGATCGGGCACGCGGTGACCGTCTTCAGTGGGGAACTTCGCCGTTAACCGCGCAGGCGTCGGCGCAACGGCGCCGCCGCCAGACCTGCCGCGCCCGCCGCCAGCATCGCAAGCCAGACCAGATGCGCAGCTGTCGCAGCCCGCCGCGGCCCGGTCGGCACCTTCGGGGCATGGCCGCCAACCCGGTACACCGTCAGATCCGCATCCCGGTAGGCCACCGGAAGCCGAGTCAGAGTCTTTTCCGCAGCACCGATCTCGCCCTGCGCATCGGTCTCTCGAACAACCCAGCCCACGCCCTTGACGCCGAGCGCAGCCGGTTCGGCGCCGGACAACAGCGCCTCCTGCACCGTCCGCGCGCGAGCGCCCTCTCCGGGCACGGTCTGCCCGCCGACCATCAGATCGCCGGTGGTGAGTACCTCGGCGCGCACCCAACGGGGCAGCGGGTCCAGTACCGGGGCGGTACCCGCCCAGGGGAACCGGCGGATGGTGTCGGCGGGCAGCACGGCCACCGGACGAGGATCGGCGTTGATCTTGGCCGCCACCGCCGCCCACCCCGGTGGGTAGTGCACCGGTGTCACCCGGCCGGCCACGCCCCAGGCCAGGTCCGGCAGGACGACGATCAGCGCGACGCAGCAGACCAGCGCCGCTCGGGCCGGCGGCAGCCGGTTGCGCAGGCCCACCACCGCCCCCGCTCCGGCCAGCGCGTAGCCCGGCACCGCCAGCGCCACCCACTTCTGGCCGTCGCGCAGAATTCCGAGTCCGGGCGCGATGTCAGTAGCCCAGCGCAGCAGGGCCACACCGGGGCCCGTGGCCAGCAGGGCGAAGGCCAGCACCGTCGTTGCGGCCAGGGCCAGCAGTGGCCGTACCGCAGGCAGGTCCCGCACCGACGACCAGCCCAACCCCAGCACCGCCAGGAACACCACGGTGGCCAGCAGTGCGAAGCCGGTGGTCCGTGATGCCGGGACCGCCTCGGAGTTCCAGATTCCGCCGAGCCCGGCGAGGCTTCCCAGGGTGCCCAGACCCGGCTCGGCGCGGGCCGCGAACGCCGCCGCCCCGGCCGATTCGCCGTGCGCCGACCCCGGGCTCAGCACCAGCGCCGTGAGCCAGGGCAGGGCAGCTGCCGTGGCGATCGCCATCGCGCTGAGGGCACACCACCAGCGCGGCGGCCCGTCGCCGGGCGCCGCGACACACACCAGCGCCACCACGGTGGCCAGCACCAGGCCGGTCGGGGTCAGCCCGGCCAACGCCAGAAAGAACACCAAGCCGAACAGTCCCCTCGCCCCGGAGCGCAGCCCCAGCATCGCCACCGCCGCCCACGGCAGGCAGCCAAAGCCCACCAGCAGACTCCAGTGGCCCTGCAGCAACCGCTCAGCCACATAGGGGTTCCAGATCGCCACGGTGACCGCGATCAGCTGACCGGGCAGCCCGGCTTCGGGTGCGACGATGGCGACCAGGCGTGCGGCTCCCCAGCCAGCCAGCCACAGACCCACCACCAGCAGTGCTTTGACCACGATGCCGCCGTCGGCCAGCCGGGAGGCCAGGGCGACGGCGAAGTCCTGCGGAACCGCTCGTGGTGCCGACTCGCTCAGCCCGAGGGCAGCCTCGGTCAGGTAGGACCGCGGCGTGGAAACCGCGTCCCGCAGCAGCAGATACCCAGGCCGCAGCAGGGGCGCCAGAATCAGCAGCGTCAGGCCGAGTGCATAGCACGGCGCCCACCAGCGCCTGGCTTGCACCACCGCGGAACTACGGTTGGTCGGGCGCCGAATCCGGGGTGCCGCGATCCGGGGCGCTCGGCTCGGGTGGCGCCGGGGGCCGGTCCAGTTGGGGACGTTGCGTCGGCAGCTTCTCGGTCTCGGCCTCAGCTCCCGACGGTTGCTGGGCGGTCGGCGACTTGGGCGCGAACCCGCCGAAGAACCCCTCCTCGGAGCCCAGGCGGCCGGGGCGTCCCAGAGCGGCCTCGGCGGGCAGGCTGAACCAGCCGACCAGGACACCGCTGAGCAGACAGATCAGACCCGCGGCGGTGAAGGTGATCGGCAGGACCCGCGACCACAGGGCTACGCGATCCCGCTCGTTGCGGGCGGCGTCGACCTGCGCCTCAACGGTCTCCTCGGAGCTGGTGACCGTGTAGTCCACCAGTGCGACCTCCGGCTTGAGCGGGTCACGAGCGAAGTAGTGGTTGGCGTGCACCTTCGACTTGACGATGGTGCCCGAGACAGGGTCGACCCACATCGTGCGCTGCGCGGCGTAGTACCGCGTCATCGTGATGTCCTCGTCGGGATCGGCGCCTTCGATGTTCCACATCCGGGCCGGCGCGGTGATCTCGCCGTCTTCGTCGTGGCCGTACAGCGACGGGTAGCGGATCGGCTCGTTGAGGCTGCCGTCTTCGTCGTAGCCGACGTTCTGCACGAAACGGTAAGTGGTCAGCCCGTTGACGTCGTCCTCGCCCTCGTAGTTGGCCTCGTAGGCCTTCTGGGCGATCGGGTCGAAGTACTGGTAGGACTGCTTCTTGGTGTCGAAGGGGAACCGGTAGGACAGTCCCTCGTGGGGCAGCGCGATATTGGTGGGCGGGTTCTCGTCCTCGAAATTGCGCGGTCGCTGCACCGAGCCACCCGGGTGGGTGTCATCGGAAATCGCCCGGGCCGTAGTGCGGTTGAGGGTCACGGTGTCGACGATCGCCAGCAGCAGGCCGGTGTCCTTCTGCCGATCCCCGCGCCGCAGCGACGAACCGACCTGCAAGGTCACCACGTCGGCGTTGGCCGGCGACTCAACCGTGATCTGCTCCTGTGACACCAGCGGCACATCGTGGTCCACGACGGCGTGTTCCCGGCCCAGGGACTCCGGGTCCAGGGCGGCGCCGCTGCCGTTGCCGACCAGCGTGACGTCGAGATCGAGCGGGATCTTGGCGATCTTGCCCGCGGTATAGGTAGACAGCAACAGGGCCGCGATCAGCAGGGCGGCGCCGAGGCCCATGACTGCGCATGCCGCGATACGCATCATGATTGCTCGGTTCACGCGCCGCACCCTCCAGTTGAACCCGCACCTAAATTTGTTCGACCCTAACAGCAGCAGATGAAACAGCTACTGTGTGTCCATCGAAGCCTCGGTCCCTGATCAGATGAACCAGCAGGTGGGTGGTGTTCGCAGCTTCCTGCCCGCTGTCGAGGGTATGCGCGCCTGTGCGGCTATCGGCGTGGTGATCACCCATGTGGCATTTCAGACCGGGCACTCGTCGGGGATCAGCGGCCGGTTGTGGGGCAGGTTCGACATGGCCGTGGCGGTGTTCTTCGCGCTGAGCGGATTCCTGTTGTGGCGGGGGCATGCCGCCGCCGCGCGGGGGTTGCGTCCGGCGCCGCCGACCGGCCATTACCTGCGGTCGCGGCTGGTGCGGATCATGCCGGCCTACCTCGTGGCGGTGGTGGTGGTGCTGGCGCTGCTCCCCGACGCCGGGGGAGCCAGTCTGACGGTCTGGCTGGCCAACCTCACCATGACGCAGATCTATGTGCCGCTGACGCTGACCCCGGGACTGACCCAGATGTGGAGTCTGGCGGTGGAGGTCAGCTTCTACCTCGCGCTGCCGCTGCTGGCGCTGGCGGCGCGCTGGTTGCCGGTACGCGCGCGAATTCCGGCGATCGCGGCCGTGGCGCTGCTCAGCCTCGGCTGGGGATACCTGCCGATCCATACGCCCTACGGGGTGAACCCGCTGAACTGGGCGCCGGCCTACGGCTGCTGGTTCGGGGCGGGCATGCTGCTCGCGGAGTGGACCTACAGCCCGGTCGGCTGGGTGCACCGGCTGGCCCGCCGGCGGCTGCCGATGGCGGGCGTGACCCTGGTGGCGTTTCTGGTGGCGGCCTCACCCCTGGCCGGTCCGGAAGGGCTCACCTCGGCAACCGTCGAGCAGTTCATCGTGCGGACCGCGATGGGTGGGGTGCTGGCGTGGTCCCTGTTGGCCCCCCTGGTGCTGGACCGGCCCGACACCGCGCACCGGTTCTTGGCCAGTGCGCCGATGGTGACCCTGGGCCGCTGGTCGTACGGAATCTTCATCTGGCATCTGGCGGCCCTGGACATGGTGTTTCCCGTCATCGGCCGATTCGCGTTCACCGGGGACATGGCGGTGGTGCTGGCGCTGACGATGGTTTTCACCGTCGCGATCGCCGCGGTCAGCTATGCCCTGGTGGAGCAGCCGTGCCGCGAGAAGCTACGGGGCTGGGAAACGCGGCATCGCCCCGAGCGCGCTCAGGCGGCTTTGCCTGAGGGAGTGTATTCGGCGGAGTCGCTGGTGAATTCGGGCGTGCCGTAGGCCTTCAGCCGCCGCTTGAGCAGCCGGAGCACGTAGGCCCTTGTCAGCCGGCGCAGGCCCGGGGTGCGCACGGCGCGCTGGACCACCAGCATGCGGCCCGCCACGAACGGAGCCGTCAGCGCGATCCGCGCATAATCACCCGCAGTGAGCGTGACGCTCATCTTCTTGGCTACGTCACGCTTACCGCCGCAGAAGTTCTTGACGAAAAACACCTTGCTGTAGCTCTTCTCGACCGCGTCGGCGATGCGCTCACGCAGCGTGGTCTCCTGGCGCAGGTAGGCAGCCATGGTCGAGCGGACCAACTCCCCACAGGTGGCGTCGTCGAAGTCGTCGCGCAGCAGCGCGGCGCGGGCGCTGAACACCCGGATGATCTCGTCGGGTGTGGTCGGCAGCAGCTCCTCGGGCAGGCCGAGCAGAACGCAGCGGTAGCGGGTGAACTCCACCTGAGCACGCTCGCTCGGTGTGAACTCCGTGCGCTTTTGGCGCCGGGCGTCCATCGCCAGCACAAAGAGGTTGATCATGCCGGCCGGCATCTGGTCGAGCTGCGGAATCGGCAGGCCGTAGACGCCGATGTCCCACTTCGGGGAACGCTTGAGCGCGTTGAAGCGGACCATCGAGTGCATCAGCCGAACCATGGCCGCTGCCTCGAAGCCCGGGCCGTACCGGTCCAGTGCGCCGGGCAGCGTGGTGACGGTGAAGAAACTGGTGGTCTCGTTGACCCGCGCGGCAGCACGCTTGCCCGACAGCGCCCCGGTCAGTGCCATCGGCAGCGCGGCATAGGTGTTGAGGAAGGTTGCGATGAAAGCACCGCGGACCACGAACGGCGCCAACAGCGCCATCGGGACTCGGGAGTGTTCTGCACCCTTACGGACCAGATCCATATCCAGCCAGTCCGGGGTGGCCTCCAGGTCGGCGATGAACGCGGCCAGCTCCGGCGGCGCGTCGGGCACCGCGTCGATTCCGTGCCGGCAAGCCTGCTTGAGCATGCCGATCAGGGTGCTGACGCTGTATTGGCCCATCAATGCGGCGTAGGAGTCCGACACCACGTCGCCCAGCCAGGTGGCCGTCGTGATCAGCTCGACGGCGGCATCGTCGGCCAGCAACTGGGCCCGGGTAGCCGGATTGCCGGGCAGCGACGAGACGTCGTCGGGGGCCAGCGCCGTGCGGTAGGGCTGCACATCGAAGTTCAGGTCGCCGTAAAGAGCCGGGAGCAGCTCGGCCTGGCGGCGGACGCGCTCGTACAGCTCGGGGTAGTGCGTGGGCATCCAAGAACCTCCGATGACTGGCAGATTCCGCGTGATCGGTCTGGCGTGCCGGCCGACGGTGAATTCGGTGGCGACACCGGGCCGCGCAGCACGAACCCCGCACAATGGCACAAAATTATGTAATTGTGTCACGATAACACGCGGGAAGTCCCCGCTGACAGAGGCGGCCGCCGCGTATCGGCTCGGCTCACCGCCGCACAGGACAGGAAGGGCGACATGGCCAGTCCGGCATCGGTCACAGTGGGCGATGCCATGGGCGGCACGGCAGGCGCGATCCTCGAGGCCGCACGGGTCGAGTTCGCCGGGCACGGCTTTCGCCGGGCCAACATCGATGCCGTGGCTCAGCGCGCCGGTGTGAGCCGCCGCACGCTGTACCGGCATTTCCCCACCAAAGAGGCGCTCTTCGAGCAACTCATCGAGGCCGACACCCAAGTGTTGTTTGTCGAGCTCGGCCACGCCGCCCGCGCCCAGGACGCGGCCGGTGCCATCGTGGAATGCTTCACCCTCGCCATGCGGCGCATCACCGAGAGCCCGCTGGCCACCGCGGTGATCGCCAACGAGCCGGAACTTCTCATCGGGCTCAACACGCCCAAGGGGGAGCGGGCTTTGATGCGCGCCAGCAATCTGGTTGCCGCGACGCTGCGACTGTGCGGAACCACCATGCCCGACGAAGCCGTGCAGACCACCGCGGAGATCTTGGTGCGCCTGGTCGGATCGCTGCTCACCAACCGAGGCGGAGTGCTCGACATCAACGACACCGTGGCGGTCCGCGACTATGCGGAAACGCACCTTGCGCGCCTGGTCTGGTGAGGTGCGGCCCCGATCGCCGCTGCTGTGCTGTGCCGGATCTCCTGGTCGGTGTGTAATCGATTGCGATGCCGGGAGATTCAGACCCGCTGTAGGGCTGTTGCCCTGAGTCAGCCCGCTTGACCGCCGGACTTCACAAACTCACAGGTTGCTGGTACCTCTAGCAACAGGAAGCTACTTATGCTGTCAGCCATGACTTCGGGGCCGTCGCGACGGCGGATGACGGCGCAGGCCCGGCGGAACCAGATCCTCGATGTCACGCACGCCATCGTCGACGCCGAGGGATTTCACGCCGCCACTCCGAACCGGATAGCCCGCGAGGCCGGTATCAACCGATCGCTGATCTATCAGCAGTTCGGTGACCCCGCAGGCTTGTTCGTCGCGCTCATCGATCGCGAGGCCGCGCGGGCGGGCGCCCAGTTCGCCGAGGTGATCTCCGCGACCACCGAAGCCTACGCGGACGGCGTGCTGGTCAGCCGGTTCGACAGCGTGGTCGAGGCCGTCGATGCTCAGCCCGCCACGTGGCGACTGTTTCTGTCGCCGCCGCAGGGGGCGCCGCCGGAACTGCACGAGCGGCTTGCCCAGGCGCAGGAAGTGGTGCGCGCCTATCTGGTGGGCGAGTTGCTGCGCAGCTACCCCGGTCTGCCCGACCCCGACTACACCGCCCGCATGTTGCAGGCGGCCGCCTGTGAGCTTCTGCAGTTGCGACTCAGCGATCCCGAATCCGCCACCCGCGAGCGACTCCAGGCGTTGGTGCGGACCTTGGCCGTGCGCGCCGGTTCGTTGGTGGGGTGACCTCCGGGGCCGTCAGTAGGCCCCGGAGTGCTCGAAGATCTTGCGCGGGTTGACGACCAGCATGGTGTGCAACTGGTCCTCGGTGACGCCGCGCCGGCGCAGTGCGGGCAGCACGTCATTGTGGATGTGCAGGTAGTGCCAGTTGGGTGCGGCCGTCGCGCTCAGGTCGCCGGGTAGGGCGTCGAAGTAGCAGTTGGCGTCGTGGGAGAGCACCATTTTGTCGGCGTGGCCGCGCTCGCACATGGCCGCCACGGTGTTCACCCGCTCCTCGAACGGTAGGAACATGTCGATGCCGAAGCGGTCCATGCCCAGATACGATCCCGCCGCGATCAGTTCCTCCAGGTAGCCCAGATCGGTGCTGTCGCCGGAGTGGCCGATCACCACCCGGGACAGGTCGACGCCTTCTTCTTCAAAGATCCGCTGCTGTTCCAGGCCGCGCCGGGTGCCGGCATGGGTGTGGGTGGAGATCGGAACGCCGGTACGCCGGTGGGCGTTGGCCACGGCGCGCAGCACCCGCTCGACGCCGGGAGTGACGCCCGGTTCGTCGGTGGCGCACTTGAGGATTCCAGCCTTGATCCCCGTGTCGGCGATGCCGGACTCGATGTCGCGGACGAACATGTCGGCCATCAGCTCCGGGCCGTCCAGCAGCGTGCCGGGGCCGCGGAAGTGGTAGAAGAACGGGATGTCGTCATAGGTGTAGAGCCCGGTCGCCACCACGATGTTGAGCTCGGTTCCGGCCGCGACCCGTGCGATCCGCGGAATGTAGCGGCCCAGCCCGATCACCGTCAGATCGACGATGGTGTCCACGCCGGCGGCTTTGAGCTCGTTGAGCCGGGCGATCGCGTCGGCCACCCGGGCGTCCTCGTCGCCCCAGACTTCCGGATAGTTCTGGGCCAGCTCGGTGGTCATGATGAACACGTGCTCGTGCATCAGCGTGACGCCGAGGTCGGCGGTGTTGATGGGACCGCGTGCGGTCTGGCATTGCGACATGGCCCGATCGTATGGACCTTGCGGCCGCGGCCGATCGTCTTCGCCGATACTGCCTACGGGTGCTCCAGCAGATTGTCGCGGATGCGGGCGTAGGAGTGGCTGAACAACTCCACCTCGCGAGGGCTCAGGGAATCGAACAGGCCGGCGCGCACCGCTGCGACATGACCCGGCGCGGCCGTTCGCAGTTTGTCGAGGCCCGAGTCGGTGAGTTCGGCGTACTGCCCGCGTTTGTCTTCCTCACACCTGACCTGGCGGACCCAGCCGGCGTCGGTCAGCCGTTTGACCGCACGGGTGACCCCACTGCGGGTGGTCACGGTGATATCGGCCAGCTCGTTCATGCGCAGCCGGCGCTCCGGCGCCTCGGACAACAGCGCCAGAATCTCGAAATCGGACAGGCTCAGTCCTGAGTCGGCGGTCAGTTGCCGGTCCAGGCTGCGCAGCAGCAGGCGTGTGCTGTCGAGATAGCCGCGCCACATGTGTTGTTCCTTCTGGCTGAGCCAGCGCGTGTCCATGCTCCCAATGTAGTTGCTTCGAGCATCACTGGACCGGCGAGCTGCCCGCTATATCCGCAATCCATCTCAGGAATGAATCGAAAACTAGTTTCGTTCGCAACTAACAGCTAGAGTGAACAGCCAAGGAGGGCTTCGCGTGACCAACACCGGTATGCAGTTCGGCATCTTCACCGTCGGCGATGTCACCGCCGACCCGACCACCGGTCGTACGCCAACTGAGGCGGAGCGGATCCGGGCGACCGTGGCGATCGCGAAAAAGGCCGAGGAGGTCGGTCTGGACGTGTTCGCCACCGGCGAGCACCACAACCCGCCATTCGTGCCGTCGTCGCCGACCACGCTGCTGGGCTACCTCGCAGCGCGGACCGAGCGCATCGTGCTCAGCACCGCGACCACGCTGATCACCACCAACGACCCGGTGAAGATCGCCGAGGACTACAGCGTGCTGCAACACCTCGCCGATGGCCGGGTGGATCTGATGCTGGGTCGCGGAAACACCGGACCGGTCTACCCCTGGTTCGGCAGGGACATCCGGTCCGCGCTGCCGCTGACCGTGGAGAACTACCAGCTGTTGCGCCGGTTGTGGCGCGAGGAGGTCGTCGACTGGACCGGTCAGTACCGCGCTCCGTTGCGCGGTTTCACCCTGGCGCCGCGCCCGCTGGACGGAGTTGCGCCGTTCGTCTGGCACGGGTCGATCCGCAGTCCCGAAATCGCCGAACTCGCCGCGTTGTACGGCGACGGCTTCTTCGCCAACCACATCTTCTGGCCGGCATCGCACACCCAGCGGATGGTGCAGCTCTACCGCGAGCGTTTCGAACACCACGGCCACGGTGGTGCCGACCAGGCGATCGTGGGTCTTGGCGGCCAGGTGTTCCTGCGGCCCAACAGTCAAGACGCGGTGAACGAGTTCCGGCCGTACTTCGACAACGCCCCGGTGTACGGCCACGGGCCCAGTCTCGAGGAGTTCAGCGCCCAGACGCCCCTGACAGTCGGTTCGCCCCAGCAGGTGATCGACAAGACTCTGGGGTTTCGGGAATACGTCGGCGACTACCAGCGCCAGCTCTTCCTGATCGACCATGCGGGGCTGCCGCTGAAGACCGTGCTCGAACAGCTCGATCTGCTGGGGGAGCACGTTGTGCCGGTGTTGCGCAAAGAGTTCGCCGTCGGCCGGCCCGCACACGTTCCCGCAGCGCCCACTCACCAATCCCTCGTCGCGGCCGGGCGCACACCGATCCGGGAGGCATCGTGAAGGCAAGTCCTGCCGACCGGCGGGAACTGACACGCACAACAACCAAGGAGAGAAGGCAATGACGAAGCTGGCGGTTATCTACTACTCGGCCACCGGACACGGCACCGCGATGGCCCAGCGAGTGGCCCGGGCAGGTGAGGCCGCCGGCGCGGAGGTGCGGGTGCGGCACATCGAGGAGACGCGCGATCCGGCGAGCTTCGCCCACAACCCGGCGTGGACCGCCAACTACGTAGCCACCAAAGACCTGCCCGCCGCCACCGGCGACGACATCGTCTGGGCGGATGCCGTCATCTTCGGCTCGCCCACCCGATTCGGTTCCCCCGCGGCGCAGTTCCGGAACTTCATCGACGGGCTGGGCGGCCTGTGGGCCAAGGGCGAACTCGCCGACAAGGTCTACGCCGGGTTCACCTCAAGTCAGACCGCGCACGGCGGGCAGGAGGCCACGCTGCTGAACCTGTACGTGTCGCTGATGCATTTCGGCGGCATCCTGGTGCCGCCGGGCTACACCGACCCGATCAAGTTCGCCGACGGCAACCCCTATGGCGTCGGCCACGTCACCGGCGCGGACAACCAGAACCAGCTGGACAAGCCCACCCTTGCCGCACTCGACCACCTGGCCACCCGGGTGGTGGGCATCGCCGCCAAGATCGCGGGCTCATGACCGGCCTCAGGCCACCCACACCGTCTTGAGGTTGCAGAACTCCCGGATGCCGTGGCCCGAGAGCTCGCGGCCGTACCCGGACCGCTTGATCCCGCCGAACGGCAACTCCGGGTAGGACACCGTCATCCCGTTGATGAACACCTGCCCGGCCTCGATCTCGTCGGTGAAACGGTTGATCTCGGCTTCGTCGCGGGTCCAGGCGTTGGAGCCCAGGCCGAACGGGCTGGCGTTGGCGATCTCGATGGCCTCGTCGATGTCTGCGGCGCAGTACACCGACGCCACCGGCCCGAACACCTCCTCGGTGAAGATCGCCATGTCACGGGTGATGTCGGTGATCACGGTGGGCGGGTAGAACCACCCGGGCCGGTTGAGCCGCTTTCCACCGCAACGGATCACCGCTCCGGCGGCCGCGGCGGCATCCACCTGTTGCGCGACCTCGTCGCGTCCCGCCTCGGTTGCCAGCGGTCCGATGTCGGTGTCCGGATCGGTCGGATCGCCTACCCGAAGAGCTGACATCTGACTGACGAACTGGGTGGTGAAGTCCTCGTAGATGTCCGCGTGGACGATGAATCGCTTTGCTGCGATACATGATTGACCGTTGTTCTGTACCCGCGCGGTCACCGCGGTTGCAACCGCCGAGGCCACGTCGGCCGAGGGCATCACGATGAACGGGTCGCTGCCGCCCAGTTCCAGCACGGTGTGTTTGATCTCATCGCCGGCGATGGCGGCTATCGAACGGCCGGCGGGTTCGCTACCGGTCAGCGTCGCCGCGGCCACCCGCGGGTCGCGCAGCACACGCTCGACCGCCCCCGACGGGATCAGCAGGGTCTGGAAGCAACCCTCGGGAAAGCCGGCCCGGGACAACAGTTCGGCGAGGTACAGGGCTGTCTGGGGCACGTTCGAGGCGTGCTTGAGCAGTCCCACGTTGCCGGCCATCAAGGCCGGGGCGGCAAACCGCACGGCCTGCCACAGCGGGAAGTTCCACGGCATCACCGCCAGCACCACCCCGAGCGGCTGATAGCGCGCGAACGCCTTGGACGCGTTGACCTTCGGCGCGTCGGCGATCTCGTCGGCCAGCAGTTGCTCGCTGTGCTCGGCGTAATAACGGAAGCCCTTGACACACTTGAGTGCTTCGGCCTTTGCCGCTGCCAGGGTCTTGCCCATCTCCAGGGTCATCATGGCGGCGACCTCGTCGGCCTCGGCTTCGAGCAGGTCGGCCGCGGCGTGCATCCATCGGGCCCGCTGGTCGAAATCGGTGCGACGGTATGTGACGAACCTATTGGCCGCGCGGGTGATCGCGGCGTCGACTTCGGCGTCGCCGGCGGCGGTGAACGTCTTGACCGTTTCCCCGGTTGCCGGGTTGATCGTCGCTATCGGTGTTGCGGGCACGCGGAACCCCCTTCGGTGCTGCAGTGTGACGACTACACGTCCAGCCTGCCACCATCGAACCGCGTAGGCTCGCCACGAGCCAGCATCAGTACGTCGATACGGGAGCCGCCCGATGCGTTTCAACCCACCGCCCACCTGGCCGCCTCCGCCGCCTGGCTGGGCGCCGGATGCCAACTGGGCGCCTGATCCGGCCTGGCCGCCCCCACCTCCCGGCTGGCAACTGTGGGTCCAGGACGAACCTGGCATGCCCCCCGGTGGCGTCCCGCCCTACGGTGCGCCGTGGCCGGTGCCGGGTCAGCCCGAGCCCAAGTCGCGTAAAGTGCTGTGGCTGTCGCTGGCCGCGGTGGCGGTCGTGGTGATCGCCGGACTGGTCCTGGTGCTCGGCGGCCGGTTCGCGGCCGAGGACAAGCCGTCGCGCAAGCCCGACATCACGAATCTGTCGTCGGAGATGCTGGTCCAGCGCTCCGCATTCCCGGACTCGTCCGGCGGGAAGTGGATCAGCGGCGTCGACAGTGCCGGCGACGCCCCGTCGGATATGCCGAATCTGACCGTCGACCCGCCCGAATGTGCCGATTTCTACTCCAGTCCGGCCTCCGCCACCCAGACGGCGACGGCGACCTTGGCCAAGTTTCAGCCCGGCGGCCTGCACACGATGCGGGTGCGGCTGGCGCTGACGCCGGACCACCCCAACCTCAAACGGTTCGTGGAGAAGTGCAAAACCTTCACGCAGACCTTCGAGCAGGGCGGGCGTTCGGTGACCACCGATATCCAGCTGGAACCGTTGGAGGCCGATGGGGTGCCGCCGTGGGCGGTCGCGACGGTGATCACGAGCGCCGGCAAGGCCACTGTCCGGCTGCCGATCTCGATCACCGCGTCCACCATTTCCGGCTACTACCGCGGAGTGCTGGTCGTTGCCACCAGCAACGACATCGGACTGCGTCCCGATGCCGACGATTCCGGGGATGCCACCCACGCCGAGGACCTGGTGCGGCTGTTCAACACCCAGATCGAGAAGCTCGAAGCCGCGCCCTAGCTCGCACGGCACTGCTTGCGACCGCGGTGCTTATCGGTGGTGGCCCGCTGCGCTCGACTCCGTCGAGCTTGCGACCGCGGTGTTTATCGGTGGTGGCCCGCTGCGCTCGACTCCGTCGAGCTTGCGACCGCCACCGCCACGGCGGTGGCTGACAGGACGGCGAGGGAGATCAGCGCCGCCAGTTGGACGCCGGCGGAGTGGCCGGCGTAGCCGTCGACCGACCGCCAGGGATGCCGGCACAGCATCGCCCCAGCGGCGGTCAGCCCACCGGCACTCAACCCCAGCCGGACCGCGTCGAAGGCCCGTTGCCGATGCCGCAACGCCCACAGCAAGACCATCGCCGCGCCGAACACCGCCGCTCCGGCGGGCCCGGCGATCAAGAAGCCGACTGCCAGCGCACCCCCCGCCACCACGCGGCGGCCCGGCTGCCACGGCAGCGCCGGGGGACCGGGATCGCGAGCGCGCCGCGCCGGCCACCAGGCCAGCAGGGCCAGCAGCGGCAGCAGCGCCAGCCCGCCGGCCATCCCGAGCCGGTAGAGCCGATTGGGCCCGAAGGTCAGGGTGATCGCGCCGTCGGTGCCGGCGGGCAGCACAAAACCCTGCTGCCATCCGTTGACCGCCACCGGCGCCAGCGGGGTGCCGTCCGAACGGCGAGCCACCCACCCGCTGTTGATGCTCTCCGGAACCACCAGCACCCGCCCGGCCGCCGCACCGGGCACCGTCACCTCGCGCCGGCCCGCGCCCCACGAACCCAAAACCGCCGGTGTCGTCTCGGTGGTGCCGACGGCCGCAGCCGCACCGGACAAGGTGGCGCTGTCGACCACGAACGCCGGCCCCGGGCTGACCACCAACTCCTGTGCGCCGGGCGGCAACGCGATCGGACGTCGGTCGCACGCCTTAGCCGCCACCGGCTGATCGTCGAGCAACGCGCCGACAGTCGTGGTGATCGTGGTGTGCACAAACCGCCCGGCGATCGCGATGATCGGTCCCTGCCCGCAGTCGACGTGCACCGCACGCGAGCGGTTGCGGGCGGGATCGGCGGGGGCGATCGGACGTCCGCCGGCGCCGAGCACGCTGACCTCGGCCAGGCCCGGCGGTTTGAGCTGATCGAAGCCGATAGCGGTGCGGTCGATCACGTCGTCCCAGCCCAGCAGGCTGATCCGCACGGTATCGGTGACGTGCGGCAGCAACCGCACCTGCTGCTCACCGGATTCGGCCACTTCCCGAACCTGCGGCCCCGACCCCAGATCGATCGCGACCAGGGTCGGCCGCGCCGGCAGCGGAGACCGGCTGGCGGTGAACCGCAATCCGGTCACTTGGACCGGCCGCGGCAAGGTGACGGTCAGGGTGGGCGGCGATCGATGCGCGACCACCCGTTGCGACGCCGTCCACGCCGTGCCCGGATCGCCGTCGGCGGCGGCGTAGGCCGACCCGAGCACATCGAGCACGTCGGCGTCACCGCGGGCCCGCGCGGCGCCCGGTTCGGCGATCAGGTCGACCAGGTGCGGGCTCTGCCGTGGCCGCACCCAGACCGTCGGGGTCACCGACATGGCCCGCGGAACGTTCAGGGTGCGGCTGAAGGTGGCGGGCTCCTCGGGCTCCAGCATCATCGACGCCGCGCAGCGCACCGCGCCGTCGAACGGCGCGCAGCCGGCCCGTCCCGGCAGTCCCGCCCCCAGGTCCCACTGCGCCACCTGCGCGGCCGCCGGTGGCGCTGGGACCAGCGCGGTGTGTCGCAGGTCGACCGGATGGGCGAAACCCGAGGCGTCGTACTGGGTGACGGCCAAATCGGTGATGCCGAACTGCACGCCCGGAGAGCCGTCGTCGGTGCCGGATGCCGTGATGCGCACCCACGGCGTTTCGCCGTAGGGCAGGGCGGCGGTGAGCGGCTCGCCGGCCCGGTCGAAGCGCAGCGTGGTGGTGCCGTTGACGGTGGAGATCTGTATCCGCCGCACCTGCGCGCCGACGGCCGTCGCGCTGGGCGTCACGGTGATGATGCCGTTGGTCAGCGGATGGTCGAAGTCCACCTGCAGCCATTGCCCGACCGCCGACTGCAGCGCGCTGGAGACCCAGGCGGTTCCGGAGTCGCCGTCGATGGCGGCCGCGGGGGAGGTCGACGGCGCCACGTCGGGCAGCGTGGTTGCGTCCGAGGACGAGCTGGAGGCGGTGAGCCGGCCTCCGAGCCAACCGCCGAACACGGTGCTGGCGCCGGGCGTCGGATAGTCCGGGACCCGGCTCAGGGTGTGCCGGGCGTCGCCGGCGGCCCGGATCGTCGAAGAGTGGTCGTCCACCCGGCCGTAGTCGGTCTCGCGGGCCAGCGGGGTGTCGGTGACGGTCACCACGGGGGTGGGCAGTCCCGCGCGCCGGGCGTCCCCGGTCAGCAACACCGGGCCCAGGGCCGGCTCGCCGCGCAGCCGGCGGTGCTCGTCGAGGCGCAGCAACACCTCGGGGCCGCCGTCGACGCGCGGCATCGCGTCGAGATCGGCCAGATAGGGCGCGCCCGGGTCTGCGTCGGCCGCGGGATCACCGACCCGGTAGATCTCGATCGCCGGATACGCGGGCCGCAGGCCGCTGTCGGCGACGAAGCCCGGGACCGAGCCCGAGCCGACGGGATCGCCGAACTGGGCCACCCGCCGCAGCCCCGGTGAGCCGTCGACGGCGCGGTGAACCAGCAGTGGCCGCGCCGAGCGGGAGGTGTCGGGATCGAGGTCGTTGCGCACCACCAGGTAGGAGATGCCCTGCCGGATCAGGGTGTCGGCCAGGCCGGCGGACGGCCGGCCGGAGGCGAACAGGCGCTGCACCGAGTCGAGCGCGCGGATGGTCTGCGGCGGTGTCAGCGGGATCGAGTCGCGCACCCCCCACGGGCCGGCCTCGAGGACCTGCAGCGGCTCGTCGTGGCTGTTTCCCCAGGTCTGGGTGGCGAACGGCGCGCCCGGTGCCACGAGCACGCGGCCCGGGGTGGGCCCGCCGGCGTTGTGCTCGGCGAGCCACGCCGCGGCGTCACGCCAATATTGCGGCAGGGCGCTGAAGGTCCCCGGCGGCGTGAGCCGGCCGGTCCAGGCCAGCGAGGTGCTGACCAGCAGGGCCGTCAGGATCACCAGGCCCACCGCGGCTGATTTGTGGTGCTCGGGGTGGGCGAACGCGCGCCTCCACACCGGCCGGGGGGCGCTGCCCGGCAGCGGGATGCGGCCCAGCAGGTGGACGAGCCCCAAGACCAGCGGGATCCGGATCACCGACTCGAGCTTGTGCAGGTTGCGCAGCGGGGCGCCGGCCCCGTCGAGGAAGGACTGCACCGGTTGGGCCAGCGGGGAGCCCAGTCCGCCCGCATAGCCGATGGCCAGCAGTGTCACGCCGATCAGCAGCATGGTGACCAGCCGTCCGGCGCCCGGTGTGCGCCCGACGAGCAAGCCGGTCAGCCCGGCCAGCCCGGCGGCGGCCACCAAGCAGGTCCCCAAGATCAGCACCGGGCGGGTGACCAGCGGGGATCCCGCGGTGGCGTTCGGCGCGACGAACGGCGTCCAACTGTGGGTGCCGCGCAGCATCTCGGTCAGCGACGTCCACCGGGTGGTCACACCGGCCGATTCGATGAAATCCAAGAACGGCGGGCTGACCCGGCCCAGCAACACCAGGGCCACCAGCCACCAGGCCACCGCCAAAGTCAGCGCCAGCAGCCACCAACCGGTGAACCGCCACCAGCGGCGGGTCGGGCGGTGGCACAGCCACCAGATCATGGCCGGCAGGCAACCCGCCAGCGTCGCGACGGCATTGACGGCGCCCATCAGCGCCACTGCGACGCCGGCCTGCCCGGCCAGCATCCGCGCGGACCGTTGCGGTGCCTGCCGATCCGGATCGCCGGGAGGTCCCAGCGCCCGGATCACCGGCAGCAGCACCCACGGCGCCAGCGCCATCGGCAGTGTCTCCGACGAGATCGAACCCAAGGTGGTGAGCACCCGCGGTGAGAGGGCGAACGCGGCGGCGCCGATCAGCCGTGCCGTGGGGCTGCCGATCCTCAACGCCTCGGCGACGCGCAGCAGGCCCCAGAACGCCACCGTGAGCAGCACGGCCCACCACAGTCGCTGAACCAACCAGCCCGGCAGGCCCAGCAGATCACCCGCCAGGAAAAAGGCGCCGTGCGGAAACAGGTAGCCGTACGCCTGGTTCTGCACCTGGCCGAACGGCAGCTCACTGCTCCACAGGTTGGCGGCCCGCGCCAGGAACCGCAGCGGAGCCAGTGTGAGATCAAGCTTGGTGTCCGGCGAGATCCGCCCGGGCGCCTGCAGCATGCTGCAGGCCAGCGCGGCGGCTCCCACCAGCCAGAGCCAGCGCCGGGACAGCGGACTCAGCGCCTGCGACGTTGCCGGCAGTTGGTCGAGCGTTGCCGGCGAGCGCAGGTCAGCCGCGGTTGCCGTATTCAACCCTGTTCAGCACCGAAGACTGCGGGTCCCCTCCAGCGATCTGCGGCTTGGTGTCCTGCTGCACCATGAGCGTGACCCCGAAGACGGCGGCGGCACCGAGTAACACCCCCACGACGATGCTGATGGCGGCCGGTACCACGAACCGAGGCATGGTCAGGCTCCTTCTGCACTGTCGTGACGTGTTCGTCGGGCCATC
>NZ_JRMK01000037.1:0-33444 GCF_000972925.1 Mycobacterium sp. UM_Kg1
TGGTCGGTCAGCGCTACGTGGGCCTGTCGCTGGGCGCATTCGACAATCCCGGCATGCTGCCGCCGGGCGCGGTGATCCCGGTCGAGCGCACCCAACCGTCCTTCGACATCTCGCACCTGCTCAACGGATTCGAGCCGCTGTTCGCCCTGCTCAACCCCGAGGAGGTGGACAACCTCACCACCGCGGTCATCGCCTCGATGCGGGGGGACACCGGCGCGATCACCCAACTCATCGCCGACACCACCCAACTGGCCCAGGCCTACTCCGGTACCGACGAACTCCTGGACCCGGTGTTGACCAACCTGAGATCGGTTCTCGAGTCGGTGGCCCGCCGCGGCGGGGACGTCGAGTCCTCCATCTCTTCGGCCAAGGACATGTTCCACGGGTTTGCCGCTCGGCGTGCGGAATTCGTCACCTCCCTCGACCAGGTGTCGGTGGTGGGGCAACGCCTGGCCAACGTGATCGGCGATATCCAGCCCGACCTGCGCGAGTTCGTGCAACGCGAGCCCGGGTTCGCCAAGCACTTCATGGACAACAAACAGGGATTCGCCTACGTCGGCTTCAACATTCCGCTGATGCTCAAGGGCATGGCCCGGATGAGCCAAGAGGGGTCCTATCTCGACATCTACGCCTGCAACATCACGGTCAGCGAGTTCCCCCGCATCGACGCCCTGATCGATGCCATTCTGCGCAACGGGACACCGGGCGGGGCCAAACAATTCAGCGCGAAGTGCAGGTGAGAGTGAACAGGATCAGCGCCGTGCTGCGGCGCCCCATCGAGAGCCACGGCAACCTTCGGCTCGGGATAGTCACCGTCGCCGTGATCGCGCTGCTGTGCGGCGGGGTGCTCGGCATGGGAAAGATCGGCGTGGGTCGCCTCACCTACACCGCCGACTTCGCTCAGGCCGCCGGTCTGAGCGCCGGCGATCAGATCACGGTGGCCGGCGTCCGGGTCGGCGCGGTCAAGGGCCTTCGGCTCGAAGACGACCATGTGTCCGTCGCGATGGAGATCGACAAAGGGCTGCACCTCGGAGCGGACACTCGAGCCTCGATCAAGCTCACCACGCTGCTCGGCGCCCGTTATGTGGACCTCCGGCCGGCCGGCGCCGCAAGGCTGCCCGGGCGGCGAATCCCATTGGTCAACACCGAAGTGCCCTACGACCTGCAATCCGCGCTGCAGGATGCGACCACGACCTTCGACGCCGTCGACGCCGAGAAGATCGCCCAATCCATGACCACACTGTCCCAGCAGCTGCAAGGCGGTCCGGAGATCCTGCCCCAGGCACTGGACAACATCACGCACCTGTCCGCGGTCATCGGGGCCCGACGCGATGAGATCGGCAACCTGCTGCGCAGTACGCAGCAGGTGTCCGAACTGTTGGGCAGGCAGCAGGGCAGCCTGGGGGTGCTGCTGTTGCAGGGCCGCGATGTGCTCGCCGATCTGGCGGCCCGGCGAGAGGTCATCGTGCGCCTCATCAACGCCACCACCAAGCTCGTCGCGCAGCTGCAACCGGTACTGGTGGCCGATCGCCGACAGACCCGCGAACTGCTGACCAACCTCGACGGAATGCTGGCCTCGGTCGGCCACAACGATGAGCTGTTCCGGAATATGTTGCAGATCATGCCCGTTCCGATCAGGAACTTCTCCAACGCGACGGGCAGCGGCAACGAGTTCGACTTCAATTCGACGGGCGGCACCGTCATCGACTCGTTCATGTGCGCGATCAGCGGCCGCGCCAAGCAGTTCAACCTGCCGCACTACTTCGAGGACTGCGGATGAACGGGCGGCTGATCGCCAAGGCGCTCGGGGTAGTCGCGATGGCCCTGGCCGCGTTCGGCTGCTCCCACGACTCGCCGGGGCGGCCGGCCCGGGGCATGACCGTCACGGCCCAGTTCGACAACGCCAGCGGACTCTATGAGGGCAACGCCGTCTCGGTGCTGGGCATGCGCGTGGGCAAGATCGTCAAGATCGCGGCCAGGGGCGACTACGTGCAGGTCACCATGCACATCGACGGCGGAGTCAAGATCCCGGCGGACGCCCAGGCCGTCACGGTCTCGACGTCGATCCTCACCGACCGGCACATCGAGTTCACCCCGGTGTACCGGGGCGGACCGCTGCTGGCCGACAACGACTCGCTCAGCCTCGCCCGCACCCGCACGCCGGTGGAGTTCGACCGGGTGCTGGCGATGATCGACAAGCTGTCGCTGCAATTGGCCGGCGACGGTGCGGGTTCGGGGCCGGTCGCCGATCTGCTCAGTATCAGCGCGTCGATGACCGGCGGAAACGGCACCCAGATCCGGTCGGCGCTGAGCCAGCTGTCGGAGGCGCTGAAGATGAGCCAGGACCGCGGGGCCCCCACCCGCGAGGCGATCACCACGATTGTCACCAACCTCGAACGGCTGACCAAAGCCGCCGCCGACAACGATGCCACCATCCGGGAATTCGGCACCGCGGTGCGGCAGTTGACCAGCGTCCTGGAAGGCCAGCGACTGGGCCGCGGGTCCACCGGCGCACAGCTCAATCAGATCCTCACCGAGACGACCGACCTGCTGGAAAGCAACCGGGACACCCTCAAATCCACCACAGCCAACGCCGAGACCGTCCCCCGGGCGATAGCCGACTACCGCCGCGAGATGGCCGAAACGCTCGACCTCATCCCGATGCTGGCGGACAACGTCTACAACATGATCGACCCCATCAAGGCCGCCATCCGCGCGCACCCGCTGCTGGACCAGGTCGAGCTGAACACGCAGGCCACCAAAGAGATGTGCAACCTGCTGGGCATGCGTCAGTTGGGCTGTGCCACCGGAACCATCCAGGACTTCGGTCCCGATTTCGGCATCACCAGCATGATCGAGGGATTGGCGGGTCTGGGCTCGTGACGTCACGCATCTGTCTGACCGCGGCGATGGTGCTGGCCGGCGCCCTGAGCTCCTGTTCGGTCGGCCTGGACCGGCTGCCGCTGCCCGCACCGTCCGCGGGAGCGCGGACCTACCCCATCACCGCCACCTTCGCCAACGCCCTCAACCTTCCCACCAAGGCCAAGGTTCGGCTCTCCGGAGCCGATGTGGGCGAAGTGGAGTCGATGACGGCGCGGGACTACACCGCCGTGGTCACCATGCGGATATTCGCGGACACCCAGATCCCGGTCGGCACCACCGCCGAACTGCGGTCGGCGACGCCGCTGGGTGACATCTTCGTTTCGCTCAAGCCGCCCGCGGACGCCTATCCGGGTGTACCGCTGATGGCACCGGGCGATGCGATTCCCGCGCACGCGACCGCCACGGCTGCCTCCGTCGAGCAGGTGCTCACCACGGCGTCTCTGCTGAGCAACGGCGGCGCCATCCGCAATGTGATCAATGTGGTCAACGGCATGGGGCATGCGGTCGGCGGCAAGGGCGAGGATCTCAAGCAGTTCCTCGACGAGTCCACCCGGATCGTGCAGAACCTCTCAGACCGATCGACGTCCATCAAAACGGTGCTCGCGCAGAGCGGCGAGCTGTCCACGACGCTGTCGGATCGGCAGCGCAGCATCGACGAGGCCATCGAGGCAAGCGCGCCGGCACTGGGAACCCTGGCCGGCAACACCGATCACGTGGTGGATCTGGCCGCGAACATCAACAGCATCACGTTGCAACTGGCCAAGTTTCCGTCGGTCCGGGGCGAGAGATCGCGCAGTATGATCACCGATCTCAACCGGCTGTCGGCCGGCCTGGACGCGGCGACCGACGCCCCGGATGCCTCCTTGGAGAATTTCAGCAGAGTTTTCGGGCCGATGCTGAAGCTGACGAACTCCACCTCCTCGCACGTCGATATCGACTTGGCCGATATGGCGGTCGGCGCATTCGCCGACCTCCACCACCCCGGTGACCCCGGCAGCCACGGGCCCACCCGGGAGGACTTCCGCAATATGGTCGGCAGCATCAGCTATGCGCTGATCAAGGTCCGTGACAAGTTCTGGGGAGCCCCCACCATGCCGCCCGGGCTGGTGCCCCCGCCCGATCTGATCGGCCCGCGGCCCGGCGAACTGACACCGGCACCGCCCCGGCCCAATCTGCTGGCACCGGGCGTCTCGACTCCTCCGGCAGGGTCGCCATGACCGCGGTGCTCGGGTGGAGTCTGGCCGCGCTGCGCTACCTCCGGTCGCGACGGCTGGGGCTGTCGGCGGCGGCGCTGGTGGTGATGCTGGTGCTCGGGGTGCTCTACCTGCTGTTCGGCACGCTGCGGATCGATCCGGCGCGCTCCGACATCAAGGTGCGGGTGCACCTGGCCGAGACCGGTGGTCTGCTGCCCGGCCAGGACGTGACGCTGCGGGGCGTGCCCATCGGCCGGGTGCACTCGATCGACATGTCCGGCGACGGGGTCGTGGCGACCGCTGCTCTGGACCCGGATTCCGCCGTGCCGGCCGGCAGCGTTGCACACGTATCGGCACTGTCGCCGGCGGGAGAGCAGTACCTGGATTTCCGGGCCGACACCAACGCCGGCCCGTATCTGACCGACGGAGCCGAAATCGACGCCGCCCGGACCCGCACTCCGGTCGCACTGTCGACACTGCTGGCGGATATGGACGGCACGCTGGCCCAGCTCGATCCCGCGACGTTGGCCGCCGTCTTCGACGAGCTGCGGGTCGGTCGGCAGGGGCCGCATAAGCTGGCGGCCATCCTCGACGGCGGCGCGTTCCTGGCGTCGACGCTGGACTCGGTGTTGCCGCAGACGGTGAGTCTGCTCAACACCAGCAAGGTCGTGCTCTCCACCGTCGGCGATGTCAGTCCGGGGCTGGCGGCGACCTCGGCGAACCTGTCGTCGGTGCTGCGCGGGGTGCAGCAGATGGACGGTGGGTATCGGCGCCTTCTCGACAGCGGACCGGCGGCCATGGCGGGTATCGACGCCCTGATCGCGGACAACTCACCCACCATGGTGCAGCTGCTGGGCAACCTGACGACGGTCTCGCAACTGATGTATGTACGGGTCCCGGCGTTGCAGGAGCTGTTCTTCCCGCAGTACCGCGACGGATCGGCACTGGACGCGGCCGCCAGTACGTTTCGGGACGGTGGTGTGTGGGGAGCCGTCAGTCTCTACCAACGGTATTCGTGTGACTTCAACCTGCCCAAGGCCCCGCCGACCGTGGCCGACCATCCGGAACCGTACCTGTACACCTATTGCCCCAACCCCGACCCGAAGTATCTGGTTCGGGGCGCCCGCAATGCGCCCCGGCCGCCGGGGGACGACACCGCGGGGCCGCCGCCGGGCGTCAACCCGTTGCAGCGCGCCGACCCGACCCCGCGGGGGCGGTACACCATTGACCTGCCCTATGCCGGACCGACGCTGCCCTTACCCCCGCCGCCGAGCGGGCCATGAGTGCAGCCGAAAGGAGCGCACCCATGCCCGAATCCGGACCGGGCCCGCTGTGGCGCCGCATGCTGCCGGTCCTGCTGGCGGCGGTCCTGGCGCTGTGGTCGCCGGCACCAGCCCCGGCTGACCCGGCATCGGGTGGTGTCAGCTACGCCGTGACTCCGGCGAGGCTGACCGGGATCAGTCCCAACGAGCTGGGGACCTGGACGGTGGACTACGAGCGGGTCGCCGGGGGCGACCCGGCGATCACCGATGCAATCAACCAGATCCTCGACGACGAGGCCGCCGGGCAGATCGCCACGTACGTGGCCAGCTCCAGCCACACCACACCATGGACGTTTCACACTCAGGGGCGGTTGTTGTTCCGGCCGGTCACCGTATCGGCGTTGTTCGACGGTGAGTACAACGCCGTCGAGCTGCCGAACATGCCGTACAAGACGGTGGCGACCCGGGTCTTCGACGCGCGCAGCGGGATTCAGATCGTCTGGGAGAACCTCTTCGTCGACAGGCAGGCCGGTCTGCGCAGGCTCTCCGAGCTGACCAAGAAGATCCTGCCGACGGTCTATCCGGCTCCGCTGGGCGGCTGGGCGGAATACGGCCCCGGAATGGCGCCGCTGGAACGCAACTTCAGAGCGTGGATTCCCACCGCGCAGGGGATCGAACTGCATTTCCCCGAGTATCAGGTCGGCCGCGGCTTACACGTCATCACGATTCCCTGGCCGGCCGTGATCGACCTCATCGCACCGGAATTCGTGCCGATCACCAATTGAGGACGTCGTCGGGGCCGCCCGGGTTACACCCCGAGTTGAGCATGATCGTGTCGGCCACCACCGGCCGCCACGGCTCCAGGTTCCAGGTGCCGACCTTGCCCGGATTGGTGAACGACGACAGCTGCCAAAAACAGAAGAACTGCTTCTGCATGCTCAGCGTGTTGGCATCCGGTGCGTTCTGCAGGAGCTCAGCCCAGGCGTCATAGCTTTGGGCGCCATTGGTGAACACCCCGGATGCGGCCCACCCCCACGCGGTGGGGAACACCCGCAGAGTCGCCCGGTCGCCGTTGTCGACCCACTCCACATGGTCGATGTACTGCGGTGAACCCGGCGGCCGCGGGGCCACCGGATCGGCGTTCGCCGAACTGCCGGCGAACAGCACCGCCAGCACCCCCGCCGCGGTGGCGGCCACGCGTTCCCCGCTCATCACATTCCGTCAGTCCACCAGTCGGATGGCCGCGCGGGGGCACGACGACGCGGCCTCGCGTGCGTCGTCGTGCCGGCCTTCGGGCACCGTGATCTCGTCGACCACGCTGTATCCGTCGTCGTCGAGGTCGAAGAGATCGGGTGCCACGGCAAAGCACCGGCCGTGTCCTTCACAGCGGTCGTGGTCGACAGTCGCGCGCATCGCAGTGCCTACCCGACCGGCCACTGCAAGGCTTTGTGCTGCAGGTATTCCGACAGCCCGTACTCGCCGAACTCGCGGCCGATGCCACTCTGCTTGTAGCCGCCGAACGGGGAAGCCGGGTTGAGTCCGCCACCGCCGCCGTTGATCACGACCATCCCGGTCCGCAGCCTTCGGGCGACCGCGTCGGCGCGCAACGGATCCGCCGACCACACCCCGCCGGCCAGACCGTAGCGGCTGTCGTTGGCGATCCGCACCGCGTCGTCGTCATCGGTGAACGGAATCACCACCGCGACAGGGCCGAAGATCTCCTCCTGCGCGATGCGCATGCTGTTGTCGACACCCACGAACAGCGTCGGCTCGACGTAGTAGCCGCGGTCCAGGTGTGCCGGGCGCTTGCCGCCGAAGGCGATCTGCGCGCCCTCTTCGACACCGCTGGCGATCAGCGACTCCACCCGCTCGCGCTGCACCTCCCGGATCAGCGGTCCCATCATGGTCGCCGGGTCGGACGGATCACCGACGCTGATGAACCCGAGGACGCCGACGATCCGGGCCACCAGATCGTCGTGCAGGGATTCGTGCACCAGAATCCGGGTCTGCAGCGCACAGCCCTGACCGGCGTGGGTGATGAACCCGGCCAGCACGCCCTGCAGCGCTTTGTCCAGGTCGGCGTCGTCGAGCAGGATGTTCGCCGACTTACCGCCGAGCTCGAGCACCACCTTCTTGATGCTCTCAGCGCCCTGGGTGTAGACCTTGCGGCCGACGGCGTCGGATCCGGTGAAACTGATGATGTCCACGCCCGGATGGCGGGTCAGGCGCTCGCCCGCGGCGATATCGCCGGTGACGATGTTCAGCACGCCCGGCGGCAGTCCCGCAGTCTCGGCGATCTCACCGAGAACCATGGCCTCCAACGGGGTGTAGGGCGAGGACTTGAGCACCGCCGTGCAGCCCGCGGCCAGCGCCGGACCCACCTTGGCCAGGTTCAGCAGGAAGGGGAAGTTGAACGCGGTGATCAGCGCTGCGACACCGTAGGGTTCGCGCACCGCGACCCCGTGCCCGATGCCCTGGCCGTAGATGGGCGGCACCGGTGCCTCGAACGAGAATTGGGGCAGCACGCGGTGCACCAGGTCGTTGAAGTGGTCGATGGGGGTGCCCACCTGGAGCATGTCGGCCAGCATCCGGGTGGAGCCGGCCTCGGCGATGTTCAGTTCGACGAGTTCGGCTCTGCGGCGGGTCAGCTCGTCGGCCATCGCCGCCAGGATGCGTCCACGTTCGGCGGGACGCATTGTCGGCCAGGGGCCGTCGTCGAAGGCGGTGCGCGCCGCTGCGACGGCGGTGTCGATATCGGCCGTGGTCGCCTGCGGTACTTCGGCGATGATCTCCTCGTTCGCGGGGTTGACGACCTCAAGGCCGTCGCTGCCCGAGCCTTCGACCCACGAGCCGTTGATGAACAGGCCGCGCGCCGGTAGTCGTGTCGTGGTCACGGAATCCTCCTGGTAGATGGGCGATGAGTATGCTGATTTAGATATTCGGGTTCGGGGCGGGCGTGGTGCGCCGCGGACGGCCAAGGAGTGCTGATATGGCTACGGTGAATCCGGGCGCAGGTGCGACCAAACTGGTGCGGGCGCCCAAGACGGCCGAGATCATCGCCGATCACCTGCGCAGCAGCATCGTCCGCGGTGTCCTGAAGAACGGTGACGCGCTGCCCACCGAGGTGGAACTGGTCAAGCAGTTCGGCGTCTCGCGGCCCACCCTGCGGGAGGCGTTTCGCATTCTGGAGAGCGAATCGCTCATCGTGGTCCGGCGCGGGTCGCGGGGCGGCGTGCTGGTGTCCGCGCCGGAAACCTCGGTGGCGGCCCGCAACTTCGGTTTGCTCCTGCAGATGTCGGGAACCACGCTGGCCGACCTCTACGAGGCCCGCAAGGTATTCGAGCCCGCCGCCGCGCAGATGTTGGCGCAACGCGCCACACCGCGCGATGTCGAGGACCTCAAGGCTGCGGCCGCGGCACTGGCGGCGCTGGTCGCCCGGGGAACCGTCGCCGCCGACTTCGGCGAGTGGGCGGCTGCGGTCTTCAGGTTCCACGACCTGATCTTGGAACGGGCCGGCAACAACACGATTGCTCTGGTCGGGGCGGTGCTGCGTGAAGTCGTCACCCGCCATATGGCCCGGGTGATGGCGGTGGCCGGGGGCAATCACGACGAGACCGAGAAGCAGTTCAAGCGCACCATCCGGACCTTCAACAAGTTCACCGCGCTGATCGAAGCGGGCAAAGGCGTTGAGGCAAGGGAGCTCTGGAGCGAGCACATGGAACGGGCCGGCCGCAACATGCTGTGGGGCGGACTCGCCAGGGAAACCGTGCTCGACCTCTACGTCTGACATCGCATCAGCCCAGGGCGCCGTCGTCGCGCAGGGAGTTGATCGCATCCCAGTCCAGCCCGAACTCCAGCAGGATCTCCTCGGTGTGCTGTCCGAGTTCGGGCGCGGGACCGACCGGAACGTTGGGCGTCTCGTCGAATTGGTAGGGCGGGGCGACCAGCCGGAAGGGGCGGTCGTCCGCTCCGGTGACCGTGGGAAGGTAGCCGTTGTCGGCCACCTGCGGGCTTTCGCACACCTCGTCGAAGGTGGCCGCGGCCGACCACACTCCGGAGAACCCCGCGAGCAGCTCCTTCCACTCCGCCAGGGTCCGGGAGCCGAAGACCTTGTCGAGTTCGGCGACGCAGGCCGAGCGGTTGGCGAAACGCTGCGCGGCACTGCCGAATCGCTCGTCGGCGGCCAAGTCGGTGCGCCCGACGATTTCGCACAACTCGGGCCAGAACCGATCGGATTGCAGGCACACCAGATTCAGCCACCGATCATCGGCCGTGCGGTAGCTGTTGACGATCGGATTGGGCGCCTCCCGGCGGTCGGTGCGGGGGATCTCGCTGACGCCGACCGCGCTGGCGGCCAGATCCGGACCCATCGTCCACATGCCGGTGTTCAGCAGCGACACATCGACCACCCCGCCCTGGCCGGTCCGCTCGCGTCGGAACAGGGCCATGGCGATCGCACCGGCGATCGCACTCGAGCCCTGCAGGTCGAAGAACGCCGCGGGCTGCGCTGCCGGCGCGTCGGCGCCGGGTGCGGTGAGCTTGTGCTGGATGCCGGCCGCCGACCATGCCGCGGCGGCATCGAACCCGCCGGCGTCCGCCTGTGGCCCGCGGATGCCCCATCCGGAACCGCGGGCGTAGATGAGGCGCTCGTGGCCGGCGCGCAGGTCTTCCGCCTCGATGCCGAGCTTGGCGCGCACCTTGGGCAGGTAACTGGTCAAGAACACGTCAGCGGTGCCGGTCAACCGGCGAAGGGTCGCGATGCCACCGGGGTGGGACAGGTCCAGGGTGATGCTGCGCTTGCCACGGTTGGGCACCTGCAGGAACGGATTGGGCAGTGAGGTGTCGCCGTTGAGCGAATTCAGCAGGCCGCGTTGGGGGTCACCGGTCGGCGGCTCGACCTTGATCACGTCGGCACCGAGGTCGGCCAGAATGGCGCCGGCGCCCGGGACGAAGGTCCAGGCGGCCACCTCGATGACGCGTACGCCCTCGAACGGTCGGATCACTTGGTTTCTCCTGGTCTAGGTTACGCGTCAGTGCGTGGCGTGCAGGGCTTCGAGCATGCGGGCGAAATGTTGCGGATGCCAGATGTCTTGGTCCTCGCCCCAGCCGATCTCACCGTCGATGTCCCACCGCATGAGCGCGGTGCTGCCGCCGCCGCGCTCGCAGATGTGGCTGACCGTGAATCCCTCGGCGACCATCACCCGGCCGGTGACGTCCACCAGATGCACATGCATGTGCGAACTCCAGCCGGTGACCGGGTCGCGGTAGTTCTTCATCCGGCTGGCGGATTTGTCCAACCGCTCGAAACGGCCGTCCCGCAACAACCAGCCGTGGTTCAGCGGAGACCAACCCTCGGCATCGCCCTCGGCGACCCGCGCGAAGGCCAGAAAGCCGGTGCGCGGTCCACAATGGCCGAAGATGTACTGGATCCGGCCGCGGCCGCGTTCCCGCTCGATCTCCCGCCAGCGTGCGCCGCCGGGGTGCAGGACCCGGTCGCCCTGGGCCGCCGGGGCGGTTCGCCGGGGCCGGGGACCGCCCCGCGGGGCCCAGGTCCGGTCCCGGATCGAGTAGCAGTCGATCGGAATCCGCTCGCCGCTCAGCACCAGCTCGCCGGTGACGTGGCCGAGCTGATCGAAGTGGGTGTGCGTCATGAACGGCGGCTCGCCGGGGGTGAATCGGCGCGGCTCGTGGGTGCCCTCGAAGGTGAGCCGCACCGCGAAGTCGGACTCCGGGTCCTGGTAGGTGATGCGGTAGTCGCGCATGGGGCGCACCATCTGCACACCGAATCCGCCGCCGGGCAGCACGATGTCGCGCAGATCCAGGCGGGTTTCGGTGAGGGGGACTTCGCTGCGCATCCGGAAATACCGCAGCTGCTCCGGGGTCGCACCGGCTGGATCCCACACGTAGACCCGCCATGTCGCGGTGCCGCGGCTGGTGTGGAACTCCGCGTGCAGCCACCCGCCGATCTTGCGTTCGGGGATGTTGAACGACCACCAGGTGGTCTCGGTCCAGTACGGGTCGGACGGGCACGGGTGGAAGTCGTCGTCGGCCGGGGTGAACGGGCGGTCTGCGGTCGCGGCTCGGGGTTCGGCTCCCACCGTGTCCGCTGACGGCCTGGTCGACATAGCCGTGATCCTAACCGAAAAGGATACTGATTTAGTAGTTAATTGCGGCGATCGGCCGGCCGGACCACCCGCGCCACACGCCTGCCTACGGCGCCCCGCCGGTGGCGTCGAACAGCGACTCCTGGGTCAGGCTGGCCACCAGAGTGCCGCGCTGGTCATAGATCTGACCGGAGTAGACGCCGCGGCCGCCCGAGGCGGTCAGCGGATGCAGATCGAGCAGGAGCCAGTCGTTGGGATCGCCGCGCCGGTGCAGCCACACCGCGTGATCGATACTCGGCAGCAGCCCCACCCGTTCGATCTCCGGTGCCCGGGACAGCCCGGTGCACAGGTCCGAGACGAACACCACCCCGCAGGCCCGGACATTCGGATCGTCGTCCAGCGGCTCGCGGATGCGGACCCAGAACCGCGCCGGCCACCGGTACCAGGGTTCGCCGCCGTCGGGCACCCGCGCTTCCAGGTCGAAGGTGCGCGAGGCATTGAGCTCGTAGGTGACCAGCTCGGCCGGCGGCGGCACGGTGGGGATCTCGACGGCCTGGTACTCGGTGGCGTCATCTTTGGGACGCGAGAAGGAGCAGCCCATCGAGAAGATCGCGGTGCCGCCCTGATACGCGGTGACGCGCCGGCCCGAATAGCGGCCGCCATCGCGATCGCGGTCCACGCGCAGTTCCAGGCGGCTGCCGGCATCGCCGGCCGCCAGGAAGTAGCCGTGCAGCGAGTGCGCCACCCGGTCGCCGGGCACCGTGAGGCTGGCGGCGCGCAGCGCCTGGGCGGCGATCTGGCCGCCGTAGATGGCGCGCCGGCCGGTCACCGCCACCGGTTCGGCGAGAAAGCGGTCGTGCGGAAGCCGCCGCAGCGTCAACAGCTCGGCCACCGCGGTGGGAGTGACCTGCTCGCCGTCGAACACCTCACGCGAGGTGAGGTTCACAACAACTCGATGATCGTCGCATTCGCCATCCCGCCGCCCTCGCACATCGTCTGCAGACCGAAACGGATTCCTTCACGCCGCATGCGATGCACCATCGTGGTCATCAGGCGGGCGCCGGAGGCACCCAGCGGGTGGCCCAGCGCAATCGCCCCGCCGCTCGGGTTGGTCGCCGCCTCGCCCGCCCCGGTCTCCTTGAGCCAGGCCAGCACCACGGGGGCGAACGCCTCGTTGACCTCGAACGTGCCGATATCCGAAATCGTCAGGCCGGCCCGGTCGAGGGCCTTGGCGGTGGCCGGTATCGGCGCGGTCAGCATCATCACCGGGTCGGACCCGGCGAGCACTGCGGTGTGGATGCGGGCCCACGGCGCGAGCCCCAGTGCGCGGGCCCGCTCGGAGGTGGTGATGAGCAGTGCCGCGGACCCGTCGCTGATCTGCGACGAGCTGGCCGCGGTGATCACGCCGTCGGCGGCGAAGGCGGGCTTCAACCCGGCGAGTTTCTCGGCAGTGGTGTCCGGCCGGACACCGCCGTCGGTGTCCACCGTCGTTCCGTCGGGCAGGGTCACCGGCACGATCTCCTCGGCGAACTCGCCGGCATGGATGGCCCGCGCCGCGCGGTGGTGCGAACCGGCGCTGAACTCGTCGAGCTGCGAACGCGACAGCGACCAGCGCTCAGCGATCATCTCGGCGCCGAGGCCCTGGTGGAAGTGCTTGACGCCGTAGCGTTCCCGCTCGGAGTCGGTCATCGGATCGCCGACGTCGACACCGCGCGACGCCCCCATGGGCACCCGGCTCATCATCTCCACTCCGCCGGCCACGGCGACGTCGTACTGGCCGGAGATGACCCCCGCCGCCGCGAAGTGCAGCGCCTGCTGGCTGGATCCGCACTGCCGGTCCACCGTGGTGCCGGGCACGTCCTCGGGCCAGCCGGCGCTGAGCACCGCGTGCCGGGCGATGTTGCCGGTCTGCTCGCCGACCTGGCTCACACAGCCCCAGATGACGTCGTCGACGACCGCGGGATCGATTCCGGTGCGATTCGTCAGGGCCCGCAGCACCTGCGCGGACACCTCGCCGGCGGCGATGCCCGACAGTGCGCCGTTGCGGCGCCCGACCGGCGTGCGCACCGCGCCGACGATCACCGCGTCGCGGCCCGAATTCTGGTGTGTGGTCACGGGGACTCCTCTGCCCTGGGGATGCTGTCTGGGTCGGTGGGTGCGGGCCGTCAGCCGGCCTTTTCCAGAATGTGGATGCCGCAGGTGGAACCCAGGCCGATGACATGCGCCAAACCGACACGGGCGCCGTCGATCTGGCGCGGTCCGGCCTCGCCGCGCAGGTGCTGGCAGATCTCCCACACGTTGGCGATTCCGGTGGCCGCTATCGGGTGGCCCTTGGACTGCAGGCCGCCGGAGACGTTGACGGGAAGCTTGCCGTCGCGCCAGGGTGCGCCGCTTTCGAAGAAGTCGACCGCGCCGCCGGGCGGGCACAGGCCCAGGTTGTCGTAGTGCACCAGTTCGGCGGTGGCGAAGCAGTCGTGCAGCTCCACGAGGTCCAGATCGGCGGGTCCGATCCCGGCCTGCTCGTAGGCCTGGGTTGCGGCGTTACGGGTGACGGTGTTGACGTTGGGCAGTACCTGGCATGCCGGTTCCCAGGGATCGGTGGTCAGCACCGAGGCGCTGACCTTCACTGCCCGCCGGCGCTGCTGGGCCGAAAGCGATTGGAGCCGTTCGTCGCTGACCACCACTGCCGCGGCCGCGCCGTCGCAGTTGGCCGAACACATCGGGCGGGTGTTCGGGTAGGCGATCATGACATCGTTCATGATCTCCTGCGCGGACATGGCTTTGGTGTGGGCCGCCAGCGGGTTCAGCGTGGAATGGGAGTGGTTCTTCTCGCTGATCCGGGCGAACAGTTCCAGCGGTGTTCCGGCGTAGTCGTGGCGATGCAGGTACTGCATGCCGATCTGGGCGAACACCCCGGGCATCAGGTCGGTCCCGACGCGGCCCTCCAGTCCGGTGACCGCATCCAGCCGGCCCTGTGGCTGCCAGGTCTTGGCTCCGGTGCCGGCCTTGCCGGAGGCGCCGAGCATCCCGGCGCCGGCGAGCTTCTCGGCGCCCACCGCCAGCCCGAGATGGGCTTCACCGGCCTTGATCGCCAGCATGGCGGTGCGCAGCGCCGTCGCGCCGGTGGCGCAGGCGTTGGCCACGTTGAACACCGGGATGCCGGTCTGGCCGAGCTGCTTCTGGACGGCCTGCCCGTAGCCGGGTGGGCCGAAGAGGTTGCCGGCGGCCAGCACGTCGATGTCGGCGACGGTGACCCCGGCGTCGGCCAGGGCAGCCCGGGCGGCCTCGACGCCCAGCCCCACCCCGTCGCGATCCGGCCGCTTGCCGAACTTGGTCATCGAGATGCCCAGAATCCAGATGTCACCGTTCACCGCAGGTCCTCGCTTTCGCTCGCCGGCTCGAATCCGAACCCGATCGCGGTCCGGCCCTCGTCGTCGGTACCGATCGGAAAGGTGGTCAGGCGCAGGGGCATGCCCAGGCGGACCGCATCCACCGTGGGATCGACGTTGACGACGTTGGCCCGCACCGAGATGCCGGCGCAGTCCACCACGCCGGCCACGTAGGGCACGGGCACGCCGGGGGCGGCCACTTCGACCACGGTGAAGGTCTCCAGGGTTCCGGTGGGCGAAACCGGCTCGGTGGTGAAGTCAGTGCCGAAACACGATGCGCACGCGTCGCGCCGGTCGAAGTAGTACGCGCCGCAGGCGGTGCACACCGTCGCGACCAGCTTCGGGGGGTCCTCCAGGCTCAGATACCCGACTATCGGGATGGGTTGCCCAGCAGTGGTCTCGCTCATGGCGTCGCGGTCCTCTCGGTCGGGTTCGGGTTCAGACCTGTCGTCCCGCGCCCGCCCAGTAGGCGTCGCGGAGTGCACGTTTGACCAGCTTTCCGGCTTCGGTGCGGGGCAGCGCGGTGACGAAATCCACCGAGCGCGGGCATTTGAATCCGGCCAGCCGGTCGCGGCAGTACGTGATCAGCTCGTCGGCCAGCCGGTCGCTGGGCTCGGCCCCGTCGAGCAGCTCGACCACCGCTTTGACCTGTTCGCCCCACTCCGGGTCGGGGACTCCGAGGACGGCGGCGTCGGCGACGGCGGGGTGCGTGCTCAAGACGCCTTCGACCTCGGCCGGGTAGATGTTGACGCCACCGCTGATGATCATGTCCTTGGCGCGGTCGCAGATGAACAGGTAGCCGTCGTCGTCGAGGTAGCCGACGTCACCGATGGTGAAGGCGGACCCTCGATGCACCGAGGCCGTCAGTTCGGCGTCATTGCGGTATTCGAAGCGCTCCCCGTCCAGGCGCTCGATATAGACGTTGCCGATGGCGTTGGCAGGCAGGTCATGGCCGTCGTCGTCGATAATTCTGACCCGGACTCCGCGGATCGGCCGGCCGACGGTTCCGGGCTTCTCCAGCCAGCGGTACGGCTTGGCGATGGTTGCGGCGCCCTCGGTGCCGCCGTAGGTCTCCCAGATCACCGGGCCCCACCAGGCCAGCATCTCCTTTTTGGGCTCCAGGGGGCACGGGGCGGCGGAGTGCACCACCGAGTGCAGGCTGGACAGGTCATACTTCGCGCGGACCTCGGGGGCGAGCTTGAGCATCCGGACGAATTGCGTCGGCACCATGTAGGCGGTGGTCACCCCGTGGCGTTCGATCGCGGCGAGCGTCTGCTCGGCGTCGAAGCGGCCCAGGATCGCCAGTGGCTGACCGACATTGAGGGCTCCCAGGTAGAAACTCTGGCAACCGGCGTGGTGCATGCCGGTGGAGACCAGGTGAGCACCGTCGAAGGGACGGAAGTCGAACGCGCGGCCGAAGACGGCCATCGCGTTCGCCGCCACCGAGGGGTCCCGGCCGTCGAGTTGGCGCACGATCCCCTTCGGCTTACCGGTGGTGCCCGAGGAATACCGGATGGAATCGCCCTGCGTGCGGTCGGCGGGCGGGGCGGTCGGGTGGCCGGCCAGGAAGTCCGCTTCGGCCACAAACCCGTCGGCTAACGCATCGCCGACGACGATCCGGACTCGGGTCTCCTCGGGTACGGCGGTGAACCGGTCCAGGTAGTCGCTGTGGGTGACCAGCACGGCGGCGCCGGAATGGTCGAGGATCGAGGTGAACTCGTCGGCCGACAGGGCGGTGTTCAACGTCAGGTAGCGCAGCCCGATCTCGTTGGTCGCGAGTTGCCAGATGACCGCGTCCACGTCGTTGGGCAGCGCGTAGGCCACCACCGATCCGGGGAGCAGGCCGTGCGCGCGCAGGGCGTTTGAAACCCGGTGCGCGGCCGCGGTCAGTTCACCGAACGTGAGGGTGCGGCCGCTGGGGGATTCGACGATGGCCGGTGCGTCGGGGTGGTCTTCGGCTATCCACCACACGCCCAGACGCTGGTCCCACGGATGTTGCATCGACCCTCCACGCTCGAAATAGCTAGAACAGTATCCTCAATCAAGGGCCAAGGGAAGGCCCGGGGCAAAGCCCATGCGTCCGGGTCAGTCGTCCGGCGCCGAGGTCGCGGTCATGTGTGCGCGCATCCGCATCACGGCCAATTCGGCGTCACCGGCGGTGAGGGCATCGACGATGCCGCGGTGGGCGGGCTCGATCTTCGCCCGTTGCGAGATCGCGCCGATGCGCGGGTCGACGTCGGCCAGCTGGGCGAAGAAGTGCCAGCCCAGCCGCATCGTGACTGCGTGGACCAGCCGCAGCGCGTTGTTGTCGGTGAGCGAGGCCAACGTCGAGTGGAAGTCCTCGCCGTGCGAAAACGCCGGCCCCAGGCCCTTATCGCACTCGTGGTGCAACGACTGTTCGAGGGCCTCGGCCCGCTCGGGTGCCACACGCAGCGCCGCGGCCGCCTGCTCGACCACCGCCAGCTCCAGCCCGGTCCGCAGGTCCATGATGTCGCGCAGCCGGACCCCGCGCCGGCGCAGGTAGATGGTGATGATGTCGACCAGTGCGGTGATGTCGGGCTCGGCGACGAACAGTCCACCGCCGGGCCCGCGACGGGTCAGCGCGATCTGGTGGTACTCCAGAATCCGGATCGCCTCGCGCACCACGGCCCGGCTGGCGTGGTGGGTGCTCATCAAGGTCGACTCGGATCCGATGAAGGAGCCCGGGGTGGCGCCGGACGTCAGGATCTCGGCGAACAGCTGGCGGGCCAGCGCCTCACCGCGCTTGTCGCCCAGGGTGCCGGCCAGGGCGACCGCCGGGTCGAGCCGCTGACGGGTGGCCGGCTGGGCGCGGATGAATTCGACCTCGGCCTGCAGGTGGCGCCGCATCCGGTCGCGGGCCTGTCCGGGGTTGTTGGTCAGGATCGCCCGGGCGATGCTCTCGTGTGCGCGCGCGGTCGCGCGGTCGGTGTCGGGCGGCAGCGCCGCGGCGTCGTTGAAATAGAAGTTGGTGAGCCGTCCGAACGCCTCGACGAACAGCTCGAGGACGGGGTTGGCGGTCAGGGTCGCCAGCTGGGAGTGCAACAGCCGGTAATTGGAGAACGTGCCCGCGGACTCCTGCTCCAGGGTGTGGCGGATCGCGGCGATGTCGGATTCGGTGATCCGTTGCGAGGCGATCTCGGCCGCCAGCTCCTCGAGCAGGATGCGGGTGGCGAAGACTTCGTCGAGGGTGGCGTCGACGCGCAGCAGGTGGATGATGGCCGGACCGATCACGGCGTCGACCTCAGGCTCGTCGATCACCAGCCCGCCACCGGTTCCGCGCCGCATCCGCGCCACATGCTGGTGCTCGACCAGCCGGATCGCCTCCCGGAAGACGGCGCGGCTCACCCCGTAACGGGCCAGCAGTTCGGCTTCCGAACCCAGAACCTGGCCGACCGGCCAGCCCAGCTCGATGACGTCGGCGATGATCTGCTCGGCGGCACGTCCGGCCAGCTTGGCGCGACGCGAGTCGACGCGGGGGGCGATCAGCTCTGGGTTCACATGCTCACCGGTAGAGGGCGGGTCCGTTGCGCCGCGGGCTGGCGCGGCGTTCGGCCAGCGGCGGGTTACCGATATGGGTGTAGGCCATTCCGTTCTGCAGAGCGGTTGACCGGGTCATGTCTAAAGATTCCCATATCGCGCGGATGGTGCCCTGGATCGCCTGGGGGCTGCGTTCGGCGATCGACGCCGCGATGTCGCGGGCGCGAGAGTGCAGCTGCTCGCGCGGGACCACCTCGGACACCAGCCCGATCCGCAGCGCGGTGGCCGCCGAGATGCGCTCCTCGGTCCCCATCAGCGCCCAGCGCAGCACCTCGCCGAGCGGTACGCCGCGGTGCAGCATGCCGATCGGCTCGAGCGCCGACACGATCGAGGCGTTGGCGTGCGGATCGAAGAACGCGGCTTCCTCGGAGCAGATGATGATGTCGGATTCGTTGAGCAGGTATTGAGCGCCGCCGGCGGCCATGCCGTGCACCGCCGTGACCACCGGTTTCCAGCAGCGGTGATGGATCTTCGGCGAGATCACCATGCCCGGGTCGAAGGTGTTCCAGACGTTGCTGCGGAAAAACCAGCTGGAGTCGCCCTTGACGTCCACCCCGGTGCAGAACGCGCGATCGCCGGCGGCCTGCAGCACGACGACGTGAATGTCGTCGGTGTCGCGGACCGTGCGCCAGGCCCAGGTCAGTTCGCTCGCCATCCGGGCGGAGATCGCGTTCATGGCGTCCGGGCGGTTCAGGGTGATGGTGGCGATGTGGTCGGCGACGTCGAACGCGATGTGTTCGAGCGGGATCGGTTCGCCGGTGCTGCCATCGGTCGCGCTCTGAGGGGTAGCGGAAATCATAGAAATCAGTGTACTAATAATTTCCAACGGGACAGCGGGATACAGGGAAGTAGAGATGGGGACTCTGGACGGACGCGTCGCGGTGGTCACAGGTGCCGGACGGGGCATCGGCCGCGAGCACGCATTGCTCTTTGCCGCCGAAGGAGCCAAGGTTGTGGTCAATGACCTCGGCGGCGCCAGCGACGGCACCGGAGGCGACCGCACTCCGGCCCAGGACGTGGTTGCCGAGATCCGGGAACGCGGCGGCGACGCGGTGGCCAATCATGACGACGTCGCGACCTGGTCGGGAGCGCAGTCGTTGATCCGCACCGCGATCGAGCAGTTCGGCGATCTGCACGTCCTGGTCAACAACGCCGGCATTCTGCGCGACCGCACGGTGGTCAACATGACCGAGGCGGAGTTCGACGACGTCATTAGGGTGCACCTCAAAGGACACTTCGCCCCGCTGCGCCATGCGGCGGCGTACTGGCGGGACCAGGCGAAGGGCGGTGTCGTCACCGACCGGTCGGTGATCAACACCTCGTCGACCTCCGGCCTGTTCGGTCAGCCTGGTCAAACCAACTACGGCGCAGCGAAATCCGGCATCGCGATGATCACCATGATCGCCGCGGAGGAACTGGCCCGATACGGGGTTCGGGTGAATGCCATCGCGCCGGCGGCGCTGACCCGGCTCACCGCGGGCCTGCCCGGGGTGCCCGATCCCGCCAGCGGCGAAGCCGCAGGGGCCATGGACCCCGCCAACGTGGCGCCGTTCGTGGCCTACCTGGCGACCGCGGACAGTCCGATCACCGGTCGGGTGTTCTTCGTCATGGGCGGTTCGGTGCAGCTGTTCCAGCCCTGGTCGATCATCGACCGGATCGATGCGCCGAGCGGAGAACGCTGGACGGTGGCCGACCTGCAGACCAAGGCGGCTCACTTCGCCGAGGTGCCTTTCGAACTCAATCATCCGATGAGGGGCTGAGGTGGGCGGCATCCGATTCCGAGCGGCGATCCGACGAGTAGGGCATCGATGGGAGTAGCAATGGCCAAGGCTGCCAAACTGGAGAAGACCGCGCTGGGGACTCGGGCGATGCTCGACGACCCCTACGAGCGCTTTGCCTACCTGCGCTCGAACGCCCCGGTGTCCTGGGCGACCGCACCGCAGCTGCTGCACGGTAAGGGGGGCTACCTGCTCACCCGGTTCGACGACGTCATGGCGTTGCACAGTGAAGAGCGATACTCGACCGACGTGTTGAAGTACACCGCGGTCGGCAAGTTCGCCTGGATTCTGCCTCCGACCATTCGGATGCTGACGCAGACGATGGTGTTCAAAGACGACCCGGATCACAAGCGGCTGCGGACGCTGGTGCACAAGGCGTTCACCCCAAAGCTGGTGTCCACCATGGAATCAGACATCGTCAAGATCGCCGACCGGCTGGCCGACGAGGTGGCGGCTAAGCGCGACGTGGACCTGGTGCACGAATACGCGGTCCGGCTACCGCTGGCCGTCATCGCCACCATGCTCGGGGTGGACGACAAGGACCGCGATGAGTTCCACCAGTTGGTGGAGAAGGTCGGTGACGGCGGCCGAAAGCTGGGTATGTTCTCGGCGGCGCGTCGGCTTGTCAAGCTGTTTGAAGAACTGATCGAAGAGCGTCGCATCCGTCCCGACGAGGGACTGATCTCAGATCTGGTGCGCGCCAACGAGGATGGTGACCGGCTGACCCATAAGGAAACAGTCGCCATGGTCTTTCTGCTGCTCCTGGCGGGACATGACACCACCGCCAGCCTGATCGGCAGTAGCGTGCTGGCGCTCATCGAGCATCCCGACCAGCTCGCCCTACTGCGCCAGCAGCCGGAGTTGCTGGCGGGTACCGGTATCGAGGAGTTGCTGCGCTTCACCTCACCGGTGGCCTCGGGTGCGGCGCGGTTGGCGAAGGAGGATGTGGAGATCCACGGTGTCGCCATCCCACGCGGGTCGCAGATTCTCGGCATGATCAACTCGGCCAACCGGGACGAGACGGTGTTCGACAACCCGGACTCCCTGGACCTGACCCGGAAACCCAACCGCCACCTGGCTTTCAACTTCGGCATGCACTATTGCCTGGGCCACCAACTCGCTCGGCTTGAGAGCCGCATCGCCCTGACAACGCTGCTGGATCGCTTTCCCCATTGGGAGCTGGCGGCACCCAAAGAAAGCCTGCATTACAAGCCCACGGTGTCGTTGCGCGGGCTGACCAAACTACCGATACGGATGTACTGACATGACGCAAACCGAGCAGGCCCAAGAGTTCGATTACGCCATCAAGGATGAGGACATCGAGCGCGCCAAGCTGCTGCTGGGTGTCGATGCCCCGACCAGCATCGATGAGTACTACCGCGAGCTCAGTGCCGACGGGATCCGCAACTTCGCCCGTGCCTACGGCGACGACAACCCGCTGTTCGCCGATCCGCAGTACGCGGCCGGCACCCGCTGGGGGGCGCCGATCGCGCCACCGATGATCCATATCGCGATGGCCCGCAAGATGTTGGGCGACCCGATCCCCGAGGACATCCGCAAAGCCACCAAGGGCCTGTTCTCCGGCGTGCACATGTTCGTCTCGGGGCAGGACACCGAGTGGTACGCGCCGGTGTACCCCGGCGACACGCTCTACGGCTTCGGTGGCTTGGAGTCCATCGAGGAAAAGGCCAGCGAGTACGCCGGCCGTTCGGTCATCCGGCGCATCAGGTCGGTACGCATCAACCAGCGGGGCGAAGTGGTGGCGGTGACCCGCATGATCCTGATCGCCACCGAACGCAAGAAGTCGCGGGAACGCGGCAAGTACATGGGCCTGACGGCCGCGAGCTACACCGACGCAGAGATCGCCGAGATCGACGAGATCTACGCCGCCGAAGGTCCCCGCGGTGCCGAGCCCCGCTACTACGAGGACGTCAACGTCGGCGATGTCCTGCCGAAGATGGCCAAGGGGCCGTTCACCCTGACCGACATGATCTGCTTCCATGCCGGTGGTTACGGCCTGGCGCCCTACGGCATCGGACCGGGCCGGGTGGGCTACAAGAACCGGCAGCGCGCGCCCAAGTTCTACATCAAGAACGCGGCAGGAATTCCCGATGTGGCGCAGCGGCTGCACTGGGAGAACGAATGGTCGCAGTCGATCGGTAACCCGATGGCCTATGACTACGGCGTCATGCGGGAGTGCTGGTTGACCCACTACGTCACCGACTGGATGGGTGACGACGGCTGGCTGGTCCGGCAGTACGACGAGATGCGCAAGTTCAACTTCATCGGTGACACCCAGATCATCACCGGTGAGGTGGTGGGCAAGCGCATCGAGAACGGCAACGCCCTGGTCGATCTGGAGTTCCGGGCCACCAGCCAGCGGGGCGAGGTCACCGCACCGGCGCAGGCCACCGTCGCCCTGCCGAGCCGGGAGCTCGGCCCGGTGATCCTGCCGCAGCCCGATGCGGAACTGCGGCGCAAGGCCACGGCGATGCTGCGGCGCCACAACGAGCTCCGGCACGGAAACACACGGTGATCGACACCGGCACCGAGACGGTGCTGGCGCAGGTCGTCGAGGGAGTCGGAGTCATCTCCTTCAACCGGCCGCATCGGCGCAACGCACTGCACAGCGAGATGTATGTGGCGATCCCCGCGCTGCTGGAGCGCTTCGCCGCCGACGACGACATCGGTTGCGTGGTCATCACCGGCACCGGCAGCGCGTTCTGCGCCGGCGGCGACGTCCGCGACGGCGGCTCGGCCCGGGAAGTCACCGCGCCGGATCCCGAGGCCCAGGTCCTTCAGCGCAGTGCCGTGCTGGCCGACAACGCGCGGATGGTGACACTGCTGCACGAGATGCCGAAGATCACCATCGCCGCGCTGCCCGGCGCGGCAGTCGGTGCCGGGATGAGTATCGCGCTGTCCACCGATCTGCGGATCGCGGCGCGCTCGGCCAAGCTGGTTCCGGGCTGGTCGAAGCTGGCCTTCTCCGGTGATTTCGGTGGTGCGTGGTTCCTGACCCACCTGCTCGGACCGTCCAAGGCGCTGGAACTACTTATCGCCGATCGGCCGATCGACGCCGAGACGGGCGCAGCGTTGGGCCTGTTCAATCGCGTGGTCGATGACGAGGAGCTGCCCGCTGCTGCGCTGGCCTGGGCTGCCGAGATCGCCGCGGGACCCACCGCGGCGTTCGCCGGCACCAAGGCCAATGTCCTTGATGCGCAGCGCCTCCCGCTGCACGAGGCCGTGCAGGCGGAGAGTGAGCGCATGGTGCGCAGCGCGCTCACCGCCGAACATCGGGCCGCGGTCAAGGCGTGGCTTGCCGCGGCGGCGGACAAGACACAGGCCCGCCGATGAGCGCCTGTCCGGCGCTGCCGTGCGAGGCGAGCACATGAGCAGCCCCAAGCCCGGGATCGGGGAGGAGATCCGGCAGTGGATCGCCGAGGTCACCGGTGCCGATCGGGTCGAAAGCCGGCAGGTGTCCGGGGGCGCCAGCCGGCAGGCCTGGTTCGTCGACGTCACCAGCGGGGCGCAGACTCAGGAGCTGTTCCTGCGTTACGACCCCAAGCCCGCCGATCCCGGCGGCGCGTTCCATCCGCTGCAGGTGGAGGCCGAGATCATGGCCGAGCTGCATCGCCACGGGGTCACCGTGCCGCGCGTGGTCGCCGCGCATCCGGTGCAGCAGGCCGTGCTGCTGGAACGAGTCGGCGGGCAGACCTGGTTCCGGTTGATCAAAGATCCCGACGAACAGGTGCGCACCGCGCGCGACTTCATCGCCAAACTTGCTGCCCTGCACCGGATCGACGCACGCGATCTCAAGATCGACAGTCTGGGCCCGGCCGGGCCGGTTGCCGAGCACGTCCGCGCCGAGATCGCGGCGATGCGGGCGCGGGTGGCGCGGTACGGCAAACCCGCACCGTTGGTGACGTTCTGCATCGATTGGCTGGATCGCAATGTGCCCGACTACGACGGGCCGACAGTGTTGGTCCAGGGCGACACCGGGCCGGGAAACTTCATGTACGCCAACGGCGCCGTCACGGCTGTGGTCGACTGGGAGTTGGCGCATTTCGGTGATCCGATGGACGACATCGCCTGGCTGTCGCTGCGGGCGGTGCAGGACACCTTCACCGTGTTCCCGGATCGGCTGGCCGAGTACGAACAACTGTCCGGACACCGCATCGACGAAAGCCGGGTCTGGTACTACCGGCTTTTCGCCGAAACCCGGCTGGCGTCGATCAGCCCGGGCACCGTGGACATCAGAGCGTCTGCGCCGGCCGGGTCGCCCGACGCCGGCAACAGCCTGATCTACGGCATGCTGCACCGGCGGATGCTGGTGGAGGCGCTGGCGCAGGTGGTCGGCATTCCCGAGGTAGACGTCGAGCTGCCCGAGGACGGCGGCGGCGGGGAGTTCTCGGCGGTGTATGAGGCGGCGGCCTCCTCGCTGTCCGGCGCGGCGGAACGCATCACCGATGCCCTGGCGATGCGCTACGTGAAAGGCGCGGCGCGACTGGTCAAGTACCTCGCCGAAGTCAACCGGGTCGGAGCCCAGGTCGATGCGGCCGAAACCACCGAACTGGCAGCGCTGCTGGGCCATGCCCCGGCGTCGGTGTCGGCGGGCCGGGCCGCGCTGGCCGAGGCGGTGGGTCGCGGCGCGATCAGCGAATACGACTACGTCGCGCAGCTGTGGCGCGGTATCAAACGTGACGACTACCTGACTCGGACGGCTTCGGGCGCGCTGGCGCGCCGTACCTGGCCGCCGCTGAGTCATTGAAGAAGAATCCCGATAAGCAAGGAGCGCTGGACCGTTGGGTATCGCAATCACCGAAGAACACCGGGAGCTGGCCGGGGTCGCCCGGTCGTTCCTGGAAGCACGCAAGGCTCGCGAGGCGGCCCGGGCGCTGCTGGATGCCCAAGACGAGTCGCAGGTCTCGTTCTGGGACGAGCTGGCCGGCCTGGGCTGGCTGGGGCTGCACATCGATGAGCAGTACGGCGGTGCGGGCTGCGGGCTGCTGGAACTGGTCACCGTGGTCGAGGAGTTCGGCCGCGTCAACGCCCCGGGTTCCTTCGTCCCGACGGTGACGGCGTCCGCGGTGATTGCGGCGGCCGGCAACGAAGCCCAGCGGGCGCGCTGGCTTCCCGGGCTGGCCGACGGTTCGGTGACCGGCGCGGTCGACGTCGACTCCTCGGTGAGCGCACACGGCGACGAATTCTCCGGCGACGCCTTGGCGATCGGGGCCGGGCTGGCGGATGTCCTGGTGCTGTCGGTGGGGGAGGACGTCATCGTGGTCCCCGCCGATGCCGCCGGCGTGCGTGTCGATGTTCCGGCCAACCTCGATCCGACCCGCCGGTCGGGACGGGTCTCCCTGGCCGGTGTCGGGGCGGCCGGGGTCGACATCCTGCCCGGCGCGGCAGCGCTGGCGAAGTCGCTGGCCCGCGCCATTTTTGCCGCAGAGGCCATCGGCGGGGCCCAGGACTGTGTGGAACACGCGGTGGCCTACGCCAAGGTTCGCGAGCAGTTCGGCCGCACCATCGGAACCTTCCAGGCCGTCAAGCACCACGCCGCCAACATGCTGGTGGCGGCGGAGTCGGCCACGGCCACGGTATGGGATGCCGCTCGGGCGGCTGCCGACGGCGACGATCAGCTCGCGCTGATGGCCGCATGCGCTGCCACCCTGGCCTTCTCGGCCTACGTGCACAATGCCGAGCTCAATATCCAGCTGCACGGCGGTATCGGATTCACCTGGGAGCACGACGCGCACCTGCACCTGCGGCGGGCTCTGGTGCTGCGCGGCCTGTTCGGCGGCCGCGACGCCCCGGCGCAGGCGTACGAACTGACAGCCAAGGGTGTGGTGCGGGAGAACTCGATCGAACTGCCGGCGCAGGCCGAGACGCTGCGCGCCGAGGTCCGCGCCGAGGTCGCCTCCTGGTCCGGGCTGGACGAGGCCGCGCTGCGCGAGCGGATGATCGAAACCGGTTATGTGATGCCGCACTGGCCCAAGCCGTGGGGCCGGGCCGCAGACGCGGTCGAGCAGCTGGTGATCGAACAGGAACTGGCCGACGCGGCGGTCAAGCGGCCGGATTACGGCATCACCGCGTGGGTGATCCTCACCCTGATCCAGCACGGCAGTGCCGAGCAGATCGAGCGGTACGTCGCTCCGGCGCTGCGTAAGGAAGAAGTCTGGTGCCAGCTGTTCTCCGAGCCGGGTGCCGGCTCGGACGCCGCGGCGGTGGCCACCAAGGCGGTCCGTGTCGACGGCGGCTGGGTCATCAACGGGCAGAAGGTATGGACCAGCGGTGCCCAGCACTGCCAGCGGGGTCTGGCGACGGTGCGCACCGATCCCGATGCGCCCAAGCACAGCGGGATCACCACGGTGATCATCGATATGGCCGCCGAGGGCGTCGAGGTTCGGCCGCTGCGCCAGATCACCGGGGGCGCGGAGTTCAACGAGGTGTTCTTCACCGACGTGTTCGTCCCCGACGAGAACGTGGTCGGGCAGCCCAACGCCGGCTGGACGGTGGCCCGCGCGACGCTGGGCAATGAGCGGGTCAGCATCGGCGGCGGGGCGGCCAGCGCCGACGGTGCGACGCGGGTGATCGTGGACCTGACCCAGCGCTACGGCGACGACATCGCCGGCGGGCCCGAACGAGCCGGCCGGTTCATCGCCGAAGACCACGCTCTGCGGCTGCTGAACCTACGGCGGGTGGTGCGCAGCGTGAGCGGCGCCGAACCCGGTCCGGAGGGCAACGTGACCAAGCTGCTGATCGCCGAGCACGTGGTCAAGCGGGCCGGACTGTCGGCCGAGCTGTTCGGTCGCGATGTCGCGGTGCTGACGGCCCCGGCAAAGGTGACGGGCCTGCTGGTGCTGGGGTCCCGCGGTATGACGATCGCCGGCGGAACATCAGAGGTGACCCGTAATCAGATCGCCGAGCGCATCCTCGGTCTGCCGCGGGACCCGTTGATCAAATGAGGGGGACGGCGGGGTGTTCAGGCCGGGGCGAACACCGGCACGAACGCCTCGCCGTGCTCCTCGAAGCGGACCCGCAGGGCCATGCCGCAGGTCAGCGAATCCACGTCGCAGTCGACGATGTTGGTGACCAGTCGCAGACCGGGCTGTTCGGCGATCTCGACCAGCGCGATGACGAACGGCGTCGGCACATCGGGATGAAACTGCTGATGCGCCACGGTGTAGCTGTACAGCGTGGCATCCCCGGAGACCGCGGCGAAGGTCAGCGGCGCACCGCAGTCCGAGCAGTCTCTCCGGGGCGGATGGACGTAGCGACGGCAGGGTTCGCACCGCGCGAGATGCAACGTTCCGTCGGCCCCGCCGGTCCAGAAGCCGCGGTTGTGATCGTCGATCGCGGGCAGAATCCGGGGGGCGAAAGCGGGCACAGGCGCCATCGTTCAATAGTACACTCATTTATGACATTGGCGACGGAGGTTTCATGATCGAAGCGGCGCGGCCCGCTCCGGCGATCTCGGGTACCGGGATCTCGGGCATCGGGAGGCGGACCGGCATCCCTGCCGCGGACATGACCGTGCAGGCCGCCACGGCGGCCATCGCCGACGCCGGCCTCACGCCCGCCGACATCGACGGGATCATCACCCTCGGCGACACCCCGGCCGCCGAGGCCGCCGCCCTGTTGGGGATCGCCGATCCCGGTGATTTCGGCACGGCCTTCGGGTCCGCGGGACTGCTCACCCCGGTGGTGCAGGCCGCCGAGGCGGTCGCCTCGGGCCGGTTCCGGCACGTCCTGGTCTACCGCACGGTGCAGATGATCGGTGGCACCGCGCAGGCGCCGAAAAAGGGCGCCAAGCTCCCCGCCGCACTCTCGGACGTCGGGTACCTGCTTGCTGCCCACGCCTATTCGGCAGCCAACTGGCTGGCGCTGCATTGCCGGCGGCACATGGATCTCTACGGCACCACCAAGGAGCAGCTCGGCTGGGTGGCGATCAACGCGCGCCGCAACGCCGCCCGCAACCCGCTGGCGGTGTACCGCGAGCCGATCACCATGGACGACTACCTCAACGCCAGGCCGGTCTCCACCCCGCTGGGACTGCTGGACTGCGACGTCCCGGTCGACGGATCCATCGCGCTGGTGATCTCGGTGGCCGACCACCGCCGCAACGCCCCCCACGGGGCGGTGGCCATCGAGGCATCCGGCGGGTCCGCCGGGACGGGCGGTTGGTTCAGCCGTGCCGACTATCCGCAGATGGCCGCCACCGACGCGGCGGCCCAGATGTGGTCGAAGACCTCGCTCAAGCCCGCAGACGTCGACCTCGCCGAACTCTACGACGGCTTCAGTTTCCTCACCCTGGCCTGGCTGGAAGCGCTCGGCTTCTGCGCCCCCGGCGAGTCTGGGCCGTTCGTGGAGGGCGGCCGGCGCATCGCGCTCGACGGCGAGCTGCCGCTGAACACCTACGGCGGGCAACTGTCCGCCGGGCGGATGCACGGCTACTGGGTGCTGCATGAGGCATGTCAGCAGTTGCGCGGGTGCGCCGGCCCGACGGCTTTGGCCACCCGGCCGGAAGTGGCCGTGGTCTCCGCAGGCGGCGGACCGATCGCAGGATGTGTGCTGCTGTCATGCTGACCCCGGCCACCGCGACGTTGGCGGACATACCCGGCGAGATCGTCCGCGCCGCAGCGCAGCACGGCGCTACCGCGGTGCAGGTGCACAGCGACGTCAACCCCTACTCGGGGTCGCTCGGTGAGATCTTCGGGGAGAGCTGCCGGGTGGCCGCGTCCCTGGCGGCGCTCGGCATCGGGCCCGGTGACGTGGTGGCCCTGCAGTTGCCCAACTGGCGGGAGTGCTTCACCGCGCACGCCGGGATCTGGCTGGCGGGGGCGGTCGCGTTACCCATCGTGCCGATCTACGGTCCCGCCGAAGTCGCCTTCATCGCCCGGCAATCCGGGGCCAGGGCGGTGATCCTGGCCCGCGAGAACCGCAACCGCGACGCCGCCGCGACCCTGGCCGCGCTCGCCGACGTGCCGGGGCTGCAGCACCGCATCCTGGTCGGCGACCCGCTGCCGGGAACGCTGTCCTATGCCGAGCTTGCCGCTGCCGCCGCACCCGGCTTCACCCCGGTGATCGACGACGACCCGCACCGGCGCTGCCTGCTGGTGTACACCTCCGGCACCACCGCCGAGCCCAAGGGCGTGCAGCACACTCATACCAGCCTGCTCGGCGAGGTGGCATCGCTGGACCAGATGCGGTCTTCCGGGCCGGATCTGACCACCCTGTCGGTCTTCCCCTCCGGACACATCGCCGGCACGCTCGGCATACTGCGGATGCTGTGCCGGGCCAGCAGCACCATCGCGATGGATGCCTGGAACCCCGAGAAGGCCGCGACCCTCATCGACCGTTACGCGGTGGGCTCCTCCGGCGGCGCGCCCATTCACCTCAGCGGGATACTCGACATCGCCCAGCGCGACGGGCTGGACCTGTCGAGTCTGCGGGAATACACCACCGGCGCCGCCGGGGTGGCCGGCGCTCTGATTCGCCGGGCCGACGGGTTCGGCATCGGGGCGTTCCGGTGCTACGGCTCGTCAGAGCATCCGACGATCAGCTCGGGGCGCCCGGAGGATCCGCTGCACAAGCGGGCCGACACCGACGGCCGGATCTGTCCGGGCACCGAGGTCAGAATCGTCGATGACGACGGCCGCGACGTGGCCGTCGGCGAGGCCGGCGAGATTGTGACCCGCGGCCCCGAATTGTTCAGCGGGTACACGAATTCGGAGTTCACCCGCGCCGGCATGGTCGACGGATGGTTCCGTACCGGAGATGTCGGGCGGCTGGATGCCGACGGCTACCTCACCATCACCGACCGCAAGAAGGACATCATCGTCCGGGGCGGAGAGAACATCTCCTCCAAGGAAGTCGAGGACGTGCTGAGCGCGCATCCGGCGATCGCCGAGGCCGCCGCGGTCGGTGCCCCCGATGAGACGTACGGCGAGCGGGTCTGCGCCTTCGTGGTCGTCAACCCCGGCCGCAGATTCGACCTCGCCGACGCCGCAGCACATTTCGCCGACTGCGGCCTGGCGCGGCAGAAGACCCCGGAGCGCATCGTGGTGGTTTCCGAGCTGCCGCGCACGGCCAGCGGAAAGATTCAAAAGCACGTTCTCCGAGAACAACTCAGATAGGCGGAAGGGAAACGAGATGGGCAGAGTAGACGGAAAAGTCGTCCTGGTCACCGGCGGGGCGCGCGGTCAGGGCCGCCGGCACGCCGTGCGGCTGGCCGAGGAAGGCGCCGACATCATCTTGTTCGATGTCTGTGCCGATATCGAACACAACGAATACGCGCTGGCCCGCCCTGAGGACCTGGACGAGGCCTGCCGAGAGGTCGAGAAGTCCGGCCACCGGGTGACCGCGGCCGCCGTGGACGTCCGCGACCGCGCCGCAGTCGAGGCCGCGCTGGCCGCAGCGGTCGCCGAGATGGGCAAGCTCGATGTGGTGGTCGCCAATGCCGGCATCTGCCCGCTGGGCCTCAACCAGCCGATCGGCGCCTTCGCGAACGCCTTCGACGTCGACTTCGTCGGGGTCGTCAACACCGTGCACGCGGCACTGCAGTACCTGTCTGCCGGAGCGTCGATCGTGACCGTCGGCTCGGTGGCGGGACTCTTGGCGGAGAAGGCGGGACCCGGTGCGGCGATGGGCCCGCAGGGATCCGGCGGTGCCGGCTACAACCTGGCCAAGCAGTTCATCGACAAGTACACCCTGGCACTGGCCGCGCAACTGTCACCGTTGTCCATCCGGGCCAACGTGGTGCATCCGACCAACGTCAACACCCCCATGCTGCACAACGAGGGGATGTACAAGATGTTCCGCCCGGATCTGGAGCACCCCGGCGTGGACGACGCCCTGCTCACCTTCCCGATGATGCAGGGCATGCCCATTCCGTACGTGGAGCCCGACGACGTCTCGCATGCGGTGTGCTACCTGGCCTCTGACGAGTCCCGATATGTCACCGGGGTGCAACTCAAGGTGGATGCCGGCGCCAGCCTGAAGTTCTGAAGAGGCCGACATGAAGTGGGGAATGCCCTGGCCCGGAGCTGATCTGGCGCAGCGTTGTGAGCAGGCCGGCGCTGTCGCCTTCTGTGCCGGCGAGTTCGCCGACACCAGTGCGTATGTGACGGCTGCGGAAATGGCGCGTTCCACCACCACGGCCAGGACGGGGCCGGGCATCGCCTATGCGTTCGCCCGGTCACCGTTCGTGCACGCCTCCTCGGTACGCCACCTCAACCGGATTGCGCCCGGCCGGGTCTTTCTGGGGCTGGGCGCGGGAACGGCGCGGATGAACCGCGACTGGTTCGGCGTCGACTCCAGCCACCCCGCGCGCCGGATGGCCGAACTCGTGCGCTGCATCCGCGGTTTCCTGCAGGCCGAGAACGACCAGAAGATCGTGTTCGACGGCGACTTCTACTCGTTGAACACCCACATCCGAGCACCGGTCATGGGGCCCATCGACGTGCCGATCCTGCTGGGAGCCTTCAACGTCCATATGATCCGCACCGCTGGGAGCGTGGCGGACGGGGTACTGGGCCACCCGCTGTTCACCGACAGGTGGTGGACCGAGGTGGTCGATCCGCAACTGGAGATCGGCGCGGCACGGCAGGGCCGGGACTGCGCCGGGCTGAAGCGCTGGGGCTGGATCACCACCGTGATCGACAACGAAGACCCGCAGCGAGCGGTTCAGGACGCCAAGCGTCAGATCGCCTTCGAGCTCACCGTCCGGACCTATGACTCGCTGGTGGACCTGCACGGCTGGCAGGACGAAGTCGCGGCGATCCGGGCGGAGTTCGCCAAGGGCAACGCCCGCGAGCTGGGCAGGCACGTCAGCGATGAAATGTTGTGGGCGATGGCGGTGTGCGGCGACACCGCCCAGGCCCGCGAGATGCTGGCAGCCCGGCGGCGGCTGCCCGACATCGGATTCTTCTCGCCGCCAGGCTTTCTCGTCAGTCCGCGGCGCCGACAGCGCTACGGAGAACAGGTGATCGAGGCGTTTGCCGAGAATGGAGTAGTTCTGACATGACCACAAGTTCTGTCACCACCGATGGCGACACGATGAAACAGCTCTGGGTGGGGGCCAAGGAGTCGCCGCCCATCGTGTGGCTGGCGCGGCTCGGCGCGGGGTTCGTGCTGTTGCAGCTCTACGTGTACCTGCGCTGGATCTTCTCGGACAGCTTCGCGTCCGCACCTGCTGGGCCCGACCCGATCCCGGCATCCTCGATGTTCTGGATCCGGTTCTGGGAGATCGGCTGTGTGGTGCTCGGCATCGGGCTGATCTGGTGGATCGTGCGCAAGATGAGGGCCGAGCGCGAGATTCCGCCGATCGGGATCTTCGTGGTGGCCTGGCTGCTGGCAGCCTGGCAGGATCCCGGCGTCAACGCGACCCGTCCGGTCTTCGCCTACAACAGTGGCTTCTTCAACAGGGGAACGTGGGGCGAGTTCATTCCCGGGGGGGTGAGCAAGGGGGCGGAGAACCCGCAACCCCTGATCTATTTCCTGGCCAGCTACATCGTGTTGACCCCGCTGGCGATCATGGGCATCGACAAACTGATCGGCCGGCTGCGCACCGCCGCGCCCCGACTGAACAGGGCGGGCGTGCTGGGGCTGATGGTGCTGCTGTTCACCGTGCTGGATATCGTGCTCGAGCAGTTCTTCCACCGGGTCGGCCTGTGGACCTACCTGCGGGTGGACGGTTCCTGGTCGATCTTCTCCGGCCAGCTGTACCAGTTCCCCTTGTATGAAGGTGTTTTCTTCGGCGGCATCGTGAGCACGTTGTCCATCGCCATCTACTGCTTCCGGGACAAGGACGGCCGGATGATCACCGACGCCGGGGTCGAGAAGCTGCGCAACAAGCGCATGGTCCCGCTGGTACGCATCCTGGCCCTGACCGGCGTGTTCAACGTGATCATGATGGTCTTCATGCTCGGCTTCAACCTGGTCAATCAGCATGCCGCCACCCAGCCGGCACAAGAGATCCCGAGTTACCTGCACCACGGGATGTGCGGCTTGGGCCCGAATCCGCCGTGTCCGCCGCTACCGTGACCGGCTGAGCCGGCCGGGCGGGCGGCTCCTGCTCGTCAGCTTTTGCTCGTCGACTGACCCACGCCGATCTCGTGGAACATCAGGTTCTGCAACCGGTGCAGGGTGTGCGGAGCCACCGACTCGGCGGCCAGGTACATCGAACCCAGGGGGTTGTTGACCGCTCGGGGGCGGCGCCTGATGGCGTCGATCAACATGTCGGCCGCCGAGTCGGTGGCTCCGCACACCCTGCACCG
>NZ_JRMK01000038.1:0-33028 GCF_000972925.1 Mycobacterium sp. UM_Kg1
CAGTCGGCGGATCATCGCCGCCGCCGTCGACCTGGTCGCCGAGACGGGGTCGGCGGTGTCGCTGGCCGAGGTGGCCGGCTCGCTCGGGGTGATCCGGCAGACGGTGTACCGCTACTTCCCCACCTCCGACGCGCTCATGCGCGCGGTCGCCATCGCCTCCGTCGACGACTTCCTCGACCGGCTCACCTCCCACGTGCACGGAATCGCCGATCCGGCCGACGCACTCACCGAAGGGGCGCTCTACACCCTGGACGCGGTGGCCCACTCCCCCCACCTGGGCGCCATGCTGTCGTCGTCGTCGGCGCACAACCGGGAGATGGCGTCGGCCGAGGCCCGCGCCTTCGGCATGCGGATGATCGAGAGGTTCGACGTCGACTGGGCCGAGCACGGCTACGACGAGGCCGCCCTGCGTGAACTCGTCGAGTTCACCCTGCGGATCATGCTCTCGTTCGTCGTGGCGCCCAACGACCCCGATCGCTCCCCCGAGGAGCTGCGCCGGTTCCTGCGCCGGTGGCTCGGCGAAGCCGTCGCCGCCCAACCCGGCCGACCCGCTCCGTAACCCACTTCACATACCCCAGTGGGCATTTTGCCGCCGGGGTTATATACCCTACGGGGTATCGTATTCCACGTCGGTTCGGGTCAGAGTGAAACTTCGGAGGTGGCCACCATGCTCACAATTGCCAAGCGGGCCTGGGTGCCGGTGGTCGTCGCCCTGGCCGCGCTCGCCGGGACCATTGCGGTGGTCAACCTGCGCGGCGCCTTCGGCTCCGACGAGATATTCCGCTGGGACGGCAGCGGCTCACGGCCGATCGCCTCGATCAACCAGAAGCGGATCGTCTACGAGATCTTCGGCCCCGACGGCAGCACCGGCGGGGTCAGCTACCTCAACGAGCAGACCCAACCCGTCGAGGCGCGGTTTTCCCAACTGCCCTGGACGTACACGATCACCACCACGAGTCCGGCCGTGATCGGCAACGTGGTCGCCCAGGGTGACGGCGATTCCATCGGCTGCCGCATCACCGTCAACGGCACGGTCAAAGACGAGCACCTGGCCACCGGGCACCACGCCCAGGTCTTCTGTCTGGTGAAAGCAGCATGAACGAGCACGGCAATCCCCGTCCCGCCTATATGCGCCTGGTTCGTCTGCTGGCGTGGCCGCTGATCGTCTTCTGGTTCCTGCTCACCCTCGGGCTCAACGTGCTGGTGCCACCGATCGAATCGGTCGCGCGGGAGCACGCGGTCACGATGTCGCCCCAGGACGCACCCTCGTTGATGGCCGCAAAACACATCGGCGCGACGTTCGAGGAATTCGACTCCGACTCGATGGTCATGCTGGTGATCGAGGGCGAGAACAAACTCGGGCCCGACGCCCACCGCTACTACGACACGTTGATCGAGAAGCTGTCCGCCGACCACGAACACATTCAGCACGTCGCCGACCTGTGGGGCGACCCGATCACCGCCGCGGGAGTGCAGAGCACCGACGGCAAAGCCGCCTACGCCCAGATCAACACCGCCGGCGACCAGGGCAGCACCCTGGGCAACGAGTCGGTGGATGCGGTGCGCAAGATCGTCGCCTCGGTGCCGGCGCCCGACGGGGTCCAGGCCTACGTCACCGGGCAGGCAGCTCTGACCACCGACATGACCGAGGCGGCCGACAAATCGATGCTCAAGATGATGGCCGTCACCGGCGTGGTCATCATCATCATGCTGGCCATCGTCTACCGCTCCGCGGCCACCGTCGCCCTGGCCCTGGTGATGGTCGGCTTCGAGATGGGCACCGCGCGCGGCCTGGTTGCGCTGCTGGGAAACCTCGGCCTGCTCGGGTTCTCCACCTTCGTGGTGGCGATGCTGTCGTCGCTGGCGATCGCCGCCGGGACCGACTACGCGATATTCCTGATCGGTCGCTACCACGAGGCGCGCAATGCCGGCGAGGACCGCGAAACCGCCTGGTATTCCATGTTCCGGGGCACCTGGCACGTCATCTTGGGCTCCGGACTGACCATCGCCGGCGCATCCCTGTGTCTGCATTTCGCCCGGCTGTCCTACTTCAAAGCCCTGGGCATCCCATCGGCGCTGGGTCTGCTGGTGGTGATCGCCGGTGCGCTGACCGTCGCCCCGGCCGTCGTCGCAGTCGCCGCCCCCCTGCTGGACCCCAAGCGGGTCGAGGGGCGCGGCTGGCGGCGCATCGGCACCGCCAACGTCCGCTGGCCGGGCGCGGTCTTCGTGGCCGCCCTGCTGGTCACGCTCGCCGGCATGCTCGCCGTTCCGGGGATGAAGATCAGCTACAACGACCGCTACTACATCCCGGCCGACCTGCCGGCGAACGTCGGCTACGACGCAGCCGAACGCCACTTCAGCGCCGCCCGGATGAATCCGGACGTCCTGATGGTCGAAAGCGACCACGACCTGCGCAACCCCGCCGACATGATCGTCTTGGACCGGATCGCCAAGAACATGTTCCGCACCCGCGGGGTGGAACGGGTGCAGAGCATCACACGGCCCCTGGGCAGCCCGATCGACCACACCTCGATTCCGTTTCAGATCAGCATGCAGGCCGTCCCGATCCAGCAGAACCTGCAGTTCATGAACGATCGGCTCGCCGACATGCTCACCATGAGCGACGACCTCGGCGCCACCATCGCCTCGATGACCAGACTGCGCGAGCTGGTCACCCGGATGAGCGGGACCACCGGCCGGATGTCGGCCGACATGGCCGACATCACCGCCACGGTCGACGAAATTCGCGACCACATCGCCGATTTCGACGATGTGGCCCGCCCGGTCCGCAATTACTTCTATTGGGAGCAGCACTGCTTCAACATCCCGGTGTGCCACGCGGTGCGCTCGGTGTTCGATGCCTATGACGGCATGGACCAGTTCAGCGAGAAGATGCGGCCGCTGCTCAACGACATCAACGACATGCAGGCGGTGATGCCGCAGATCGTCGAGCAGTTCGCCCCGATGATCGCGGTCGCCGAGTCCATGCGGGCCAGCCTGCGCAGCATGCACTCGAGCTTCTCCGGGCTGGTGAACCAGATGTCGCGGATGACCGACACGGCCAGTGAGATGGGCCGGGCGTTCGACGCCTCCAAGTCCGACGACTACTTCTATCTGCCGCCGGAGGCCTTCGACAACCCGGACTTTCAGAAGGGCCTGCAGCTGTTCATCTCACCCGATGGAACCGCTGCCCGCTTCATCGTCACCTACGACGCCGACCCGGCCACCCCCAAAGGCATTTCGTTTGTGGAGCCGATGCTGGCCGCGGCCCACGACGCCGTCAAGGGCACGCCGCTGACCGACGCGAAGTTCTACCTGACCGGAACCGCCGCGGTGTACAAGGACATCCAGGCCGGGTCTGCCTACGACATCCTGATCGTCGGGGTGGCGGCGGTGACCCTGATTTTCATCGTGATGTTGTTGCTCACCCGGGCGCTGGTCGCCTCCGCGGTGATCGTCGGCACCGTCCTGCTGTCGTTGAGCGCGGCGTTCGGTCTGACGGTGCTGGTGTGGCAACACATCTTCGGGCTGCCGCTGAACTGGATCGCACCGGTCTTCGGCGTCATCATCCTGCTGGCGGTGGGCTCGGACTACAACCTGCTGCTGGTCTCCCGATTCCAGGAGGAGATCGGTGCCGGCATCAAGACCGGCATCATCCGCTCGATCGGCGGAACCGGGTCGGTGGTGACCGCGGCGGGCCTGGTGTTCGCCTTCACCATGATGTCGATGGCGGCCAGCGACCTGTACTCGATCGGCCAGGCCGGCAGCACCATTGGACTCGGACTGCTGTTCGACACCCTGATCGTGCGGTCGTTTTTGACGCCGTCGGTCGCCGCGCTGCTCGGCCCGTGGTTCTGGTGGCCCCAGAAAGTCCCGGCCCGGCCGCTGGCGTCCGCGCAACGACCGTAGGGTCCCGCGGCATCAACGCACGCCGAGGGTGCCCGCCAGATACTGCCGGCGGCACGCGGTGCGGCCGAGCTTTCCGCTGGTGGTGCGCGGGATCGCCCCGGCGGGGACGAACCGCACGTCGGCGGCGTCCACGTCGTGCACCCGGCGGACCTGCTCCCGGATGGCCGCGATCGCCGGGGCCGGATCCTTGCGGCCGGTGCCGGTCGCCCGTTCGGCGACGATCACCAGTTGATCGGTGGGCACGGCGAACGCGACGACGTAGCCGCTGCGCACCATCGGCGAGGCGTGCGCCACCGTGTTCTCGATGTCTTGCGGGTAGTGCCCGCGTCCGCCGAGGGTGATCAGGTCTACCGTCCGTCCGGTGACGTAGAGCTCGCCGTCGAGGTAGAAGCCCAGGTCGCCGGTGCGCAGCCAATCAGCGTCGGCGGGGGTGGTCCCGGCATGGCTGCCGCGCTCGAGCCGGGAGCGCAGCCGGGCGCCGAACGCCTGCCGGGTCTCCTGCGGCCGGCCCCAGTAGCCGGCGGTGACGTTGTCGCCGTGCAGCCAGATCTCGCCGACCCTGCCGTCGGGCAGTTCGGCGCCGGCGTCGACGATGACCGCGGCCAGGCTGCGGGCGACCTGCCCGCAGGAGACCTGACCCAGCGCACCCGGGTCGTCGGCGCCGACCGGCGTGGCGCGTCCGGCACCGAGTTCCTCCCGGTCCAGGTACAGCACGCTCGGCTCGGCGTCGGGGGCGATGGTGGCCACGAACAGCGTGGCCTCGGCGATGCCGTAGGACGGCTTGATGGCGGTGGCCGGCAGACCGTAGGGCGCGAACGCCTCGCTGAAGGCGGTGATCGCTGCCATGCTCACCGGCTCCGACCCGATGATCATCACCACCCGCGACAGGTCGATGTCGGCGCCCGGTGCGGGCAGGCCGCGCGCCGCGGTCAGCTCATAGGCGAAATTCGGTGCTGCGGTCACGACCCGGCCCCGGCGGGAGGCGTCGGAGAGGGCCGCGATCCAGCGCTGCGGGCGGCGGATGAACGCCGTCGGCGAGATCAGGGTGGAGTGGCCGCCGTAGACCGCCGGGAAGCCGATCATCGACAAGCCCATGTCGTGATAGAGCGGCAGCCAGCTCAGCCCGTGGGTGTTGCGGTCCAGCATGTCGATCGACAGGATCATCTGCAGCAGGTTGGTGCCCACCGATCGATGGGTGACCTGCACACCGATCGGCGGCCGGGTGGTACCCGAGGTGTACTGCAGGTGCGACACCCCGTCGACGTCGATGGGCACGGGCACGAATGCCTGCCCGGCCGAGTCCGGGATCTCGTCCAGCACCACCACCCGGGGCCGCAACGGCTGCGGCAGCCTGCCCAGAAACGCCTCGACGGCCGCGCGCGCCGCAGACGTGGTCAGCGCAACGGTGGGGGTGCAGTCGGCCAGAGCGGTCTCGAGCCGCTCGGCGTGCCCCGGCAGCTCCGGGGCGAACAGCGGCACCGCGACGGTGCCGCACTTGATCGCGGCGTAGAACCCGGTGATGTAATCCAGGCCCTGCGGCGCGAGAATCGCCACCCGGTCACCGGCAACGGTCAGCTCCTGCAGGCGGGCGCCGATGGCACGCAGGCGCTGACCGAGTTGCGTCCAGGTCAGTTCCACTGCCGTGGCGCCCTCGTCCGGACCGGCGAAGTCGAGGTAGCGGAAGGCCACCGCGTCGCCCACGGTGGCGATATTGCGGTCGATCATCGAGATCAGCGTGTCGCCCGGCGGCAGCACGATCCCGCCGTCGGCGTCCAGACACTCCTCGATCTGCACCAGTCCGCTTCGGGGCGCGCAACGCTGCGACTGCACCATGCCCGCAGTCTAGGGTTGCGCGTCGTCAGTCACGAGTCCAAAGGCGGCTCCACACAACCGCGTTCACCGCAGCCGGTCAGGGGGACGGTTCGCGCAGCGCCAGGCTGATGAACACGTAGCCCATGCAGATCAGCAGATTGAGCGCGGCGATCATCAGGCCGGCCATGATGAGGGCGTTCATCACGCGCCGCCGGTTACGCCGTGCCCTGGCCAGCCGCTGCTCATGCTGGAGTTCGGTGGCCGCGAGCGCGAACGCGACGTCGACCGACTCGCTCGACGCCAGCGGTGCGCCGACCGCCATCTCACGCAGCCGAGCGGGCGGAATCCGGACCCCCACCGCGGCGAACCGCCGACTCATCCGTCGCGCCGCCCAGCGGCCGGTCGTGCCTGGCCGCGACGGCGGTTGCCACCGCTGTGCCCACCGATCCGACGGGGACGTCATAGCGCTTGAGCTTAGCCACGTCGGTTCACGAATCCGAGGGCTTCGGCGGGGTTCCGCGGCCTTGACTTCGGGTACTGAAGATGTAGGGCAAAACCGAGCTGCCGCTCAGCGTGCGGCGGCACAATACGGGGAGGAAGCACGGGTGCAAGGGAGCGAAATTCCATGACCACGATCCAGAAGAACCCGACGACGAGCACACCGGTCGACCGCGGCATCGACGCCGACATCGCAGCGATGCAGCAGTACTTCGACAGTCCCCGATTCGCGGGCATCACCCGCCTCTACAGCGCCCGTCAAGTCGTCGAACAGCGCGGCACCATTCCCGCCGACTACACCGTCGCCCGTGAAGCGGCTGCCGCGTTCTACGCACGGCTGCGCGAGCTGTTCGCCGCGAAGAAGAGCATCACCACCTTCGGGCCGTACTCGCCCGGCCAGGCCGTCGTGATGAAGCGAGTCGGCATCGAGGGCATCTACCTGGGCGGCTGGGCGACCTCGGCGAAGGGGTCCATCACCGAGGACCCGGGGCCCGACCTGGCCAGCTACCCGCTCAGCCAGGTGCCCGACGAGGCAGCAGGGCTGGTGCGTGCCCTGCTGACCGCAGACCGCAACCAGCAGTATCTGCGCCTGCAGATGACGCCGGAGCAGCGCGCCGCCACGCCCGCGGTGGACTACCGGCCATTCATCATCGCCGACGCCGACACCGGCCACGGCGGTGATCCGCACGTGCGCAACCTGATCCGCCGCTTCGTCGAAGCAGGCGTTCCCGGCTACCACATCGAGGATCAGCGTCCCGGCACCAAGAAGTGCGGACACCAGGGCGGCAAGGTGCTGGTGCCCTCCGACGAGCAGATCAAGCGCCTCAACACCGCCCGCTTCCAGCTGGACCTGATGGGCGTGCCCGGCATCATCGTCGCGCGCACCGACGCCGAGGCGGCCAACCTGGTGGAGAGCCGCGGCGACGAGCGCGACCAGCCGTTCATCCTGGGCACCACCAATCTGAGGATCCCGTCCTACAAGGCCTGTTTCCTGGCGATGACGCGCCAGCTCCACAACTCCGGCATCACCGAGATCAACGGTCACCTGCTCTATGCCCTGCCCGAGGGCGAGTACGCCGCCGCCGACGCCTGGCTGGAACGCGCCGGGATCACCGCCTTGATCACCGAGGCTGCCCGGGGCTGGAGCAGCGACGGGAGCAGATCCGTCGACGGCATCTTCGACGAGATCGAGTCGAAGTTCGTCGAGGCCTGGCAGAACGACGCCGGGCTGATGACGTTCGCCGACGCCGTGGCCGAGATGCTCGAATTCGCCGAACGCGAAGGCGAACCCAAAGACATGACCGCGGATCAGTGGCGGGAGTTCGCCGCCCGCGCACCGCTTTACACAGCCCGGGCCAAGGCCGCCGAACTCAACGCCGATCCCGGCTGGGACTGCGAACGGGCCAAGACCCCCGAGGGCTACTTTCAGGTGCGCGGCGGCATTCCCTATGCGATCGCGAAGTCCCTGGCCGCGGCGCCGTTCGCCGACCTGCTGTGGATGGAGACCAAGACCGCGGACCTGGCCGATGCCCGCGAGTTCGCCGAGGCGATCCACGCGCAGTTCCCCGACCAGATGCTGGCCTACAACCTGTCCCCCTCGTTCAACTGGGACACCACGGGGATGACCGACGACGAGATGCGGGCCTTCCCCGCTGAGCTCGGCAAGATGGGCTTCGTCTTCAACTTCATCACCTACGGCGGTCACCAGGTCGACGGTGTGGCCTCCGAGGAGTTCGCAGCCACCCTGTTGCAGGACGGCATGCTGGCACTGGCGCGCCTACAGCGCAAGATGCGCCTGGTGGAGTCGCCCTACCGCACACCGCAGACGCTGGTCGGCGGGCCCCGCAGCGACGCCGCGCTGGCCGCGTCGTCGGGCCGCACCGCCACCACCAAGGCGATGGGCGCCGGCTCCACCCAGCATCAGCACCTGGTACAGACCGAGGTGCCCAAGAAGCTGCTCGAGGATTGGCTGGCGTTGTGGGCGCAGCATTATGAGCTCGGTGAGAAGCTGCGGGTGCAGCTGCGGCCGACGCGTCCCGGCTCCGATGTCCTGGAACTGGGGATCTACGGCGACGACGACGAGAAGCTCGCCAACGTCATCGTCGACCCGATCAAGGACCGGCACGGCCGCAGCATCCTGACGGTGCGCGACCAGAACACCTTCGCCGAGAAGCTGCGCCAGAAGCGGCTGATGGATCTGGCACACCTGTGGCTGATCCACCGGTTCAAGGCCGCGGCGGTGCACTATGTCACCCCCACCCAGGACAACCTGTACCAGACCCAGAAGATGAAGGAGCACGGCATCTTCAGCAGCGTCAACCAGGAGGTCGGCGAGATCATCGTCGCCGACGTCAACCACGCGCGCATCGAGGAACTGCTGGCGGGCGACCGGGTGGCACTGGGCAAGCTGATCAGCAAAGCGGACTGAGCGCGACTACTCGGGCCAGCTGTTGCCGAGAATCGTCTCCACGAAGTCCTGACGGGCGAACGACGGGTCGAAATGTGCGAGCACGTCGGCGTTCACCGTGCCGAATGTGCTGTCCGGGCGGTGTTTGAAGCCGTCATTGAAGGCGTGCAGGATGCGACGCTTGAAGTCGGGACGCGGGTGCGCCGCGGTCACCGCGTCACGAAGGTCCGCAGTCAGGTCGTCGCGGCCGAATCCGAGTACATCGGTTTCCACACCGGCGGTGACCAGAGCGATCTCCGGGTCCAAGAATTCGGGGATACCCGGCGTGGTGTGCAGCGCGATGCTCAACCAGACCTTGCGGGCCTCGAACTCGTCGATGCCGCGCTCCACCAGGAAGGTGCGGGCGGCGTTGGCACTGTCGACCTCGAACCGCAGCTGCGACTCGCGGTAACGTTCGGTCAAGCCCAGATCGTGAAACATGGCCCCGACATACAGCAGTTCCAAGTCGGGCGTCAGACCTCGCCGGTGGCCCTGCAGCACCCCGAAGAGGTACACCCGGCGGGAGTGATGGAACAACAGGTCGCCTTCGGCGTCACGAATGTACTCGGTGGTCTCGCGCACCAAGGCGGTGTCGGGGATGACAACGCCGGCGATGGTCTCAACGGCTCTGGTCATTGATCTGGTTCCTTTCATTTCACGACATCGTGCTTATCCGGCGAGACTTCCGCCGCCGTCTACTCCGATGGTCTGCCCGGTGAGGTATCCGGCGTCCTCGTCCAACAAGAAGCAGATCGCTTGTGCGATCTCGGCCGGCCTTCCGACGCGACGCATCGGAATGTTCTGCAGGAGTGCGCTTTCTCGCTCCGACCCGACCGCGTCGACGTCGGAGCCTGCCAGGCGATCTGCGACTGCCCGCCCGATGCCCTTGGATGCACCGGTGATCAATATTCGCCGTGTGGGCGTGGTTGCCGGCATGGGAGTTCACTCCTATCGCCTCTCGCCATCCAGTCTGCGTAGTGAGCAGGTGACCGAGCCGTGGCTGATCAGCCGCGAATCCCACAGATCCAGACAAACGTCGGCCAGGAACACGTGGCTGAATCTGTGGGAACCACGGCGGATTTGACCGTCGCGGCAGCCCGACGGCCGCACCAGACTGGCGACAGTTCACCCAGGTGTCGCCCCTCGGCGTCGGGGCAGGGTGATCTGAGTGGAGGAGGACAGCGATGCGCCTAGTCGTCGCGATGACCGGAGCAACGGGCGCCACCTTGGGCATCCGCCTGTTGGAAACGCTCGGAGAGCTGGGGGTGGAGACGCACCTGATCCTCAGCGAGTGGGCACGGGCAACGATCAAGATCGAGACCGACGCCTCCGTCGCCGATGTCCGAGCACTGGCCACCCACAGCTACAGCGCTGGGGATCTCGCAGCAACCATTTCCAGTGGATCCTTCCGCACCGACGGCATGGTCGTGTGCCCTTGCAGCATGAAGACGTTGAGCGCCATCCGAATCGGCTTCAGCGACAACCTGATCACCCGTGCCGCCGATGTCACGCTCAAAGAGCGGCGCAAGCTGGTTCTGGTCGCTCGCGAAGCGCCACTGAGCGAGATTCACCTGGAAAACATGCATTACCTGGCGCGTGCCGGGGCGGTGATCTTCCCGCCGACCGTCGCCTATTACAGCCGGCCCAGCTCCGTCGACGAAGTGACCGACTACGTGGTCGGCCGCGTCATCGATCAACTCGGGATCGAACACTCGCTGATCAACCGTTGGAAGGACGGACCGCGCCCGACCGCGAACGGCGAGGCGAGGACCGGTGAAGACGACGAAGCGTCAGCTCGACTGGCAATCGTGAGGAGAGCGAAATGACTTCCACAACAGGCATTCCCCGTCGCGCCAACGCCGCTGAGCCAGTCAATACCGGTCCGGATATGCGTAGCTGGCTCGCCACTCTCGAGGCCGCGGACCAGTTACGCCGCATTACCGTTCCGGTCGACTGGAACGAAGAGATCGGCGCGATCACCCGCGCCAACCTTTCTCTGGGCGGGCCCGCACTGCTGTTCGAGAACATCATCGGCCACACCAGCACCCGATGCACCAAGCTTGTGACGTCGGCGCTGGGGAGCCGACGCCAGATCCGGCTGATGTTGGGGCTGCCCGCGGGCACCAGCGATTCGCAGATCGTGGCGCACCTTCGCGAGGCGTTCAAGAGGCCCGTTCCGCCGCGCGTGGCCCAGACCGGTCCGGTCAAGGAGAACATCGTCGAAGGCGCCGACATCAACCTCGATGAGCTGCCCGTGCCTAAGTGGCATGGCGAAGACGGCGGCCGCTACATCGACACCTACTGCGGTGTGGTCACCCAAGACAAAGTGACGGGCCGTGACAACATCGGCCTGTACCGGGGCATGATCATCGACCGCGACAAGATCGCCAAACTGCTGGTGCCGAGTCAGGGCTGGGGCGGTCATATGGCGGAGTACAAGCCGGAGCCGATGCCGGTTGCCGTCGTCTACGGTTGGCACGACGTACTGCCGTTCTGCGCCGGCAGCCCCTTCCCTAAAAGCATCTGCGAATGGGACATGATGGGCGCCTTACTCGACCGCCCGGTCGATCTGGTCGCCTGCGAGTCCGTTCCGCTACATGTACCGGCGTCCGCGGAGATCGTGGTCGAAGGGTATATCAGTCCGGACCCCGCCACCTTCGCCATGGAGGGCCCATTCGCGGAATACCCGGGCTTCATCGGCGATGCGGCCCCCGCACCGGTCCTACGCGTCACCTGCATCACCCACCGCAACAATCCGGTGCTACGCGGAACCCTCGAGGGCATTCGGCCCGGGATGTTGAACGAGGACAGCATCATCAACTTCGCGCGATCGGCGATCACTTGGAACGCGCTCGACGATCTAGGGATCGGCGGTATCACCGACCTGTGGATGACAGAGGTCACCAATGGTCAGAACACCCTGGTGCAGATCCAAAAGCGATACCGAGGACATGCGCAACAGATCGCCGCGGCGCTATGGGGCACCGGTGGTGCGGTCTGGTTCCACAAGAATGTCGTGGTCGTCGAGGAAGACATCGATCTCCATGATCCGGCGGCGCTGGACTGGGCCATGTCATACCGAGTCAACGCCGGTCTGGGCGACATCGCCTTCTTCGGACCGGGTTTCGGGTCATCACTGGACCCATCAACTCCGCCGGAGCGCAACGACGCCAACAAGTACGGCGCCGGGGAATGGACCCGGGTGCTCGTCGACGCCACCCGCAGCTGGGAAGTCGCGCCCCGGGAGGTCTGGGGTGGGCGCCGCTTCCCGCCCACCGATCGGCTCGCTCCCGAATTGGAATCTCGAATCGCCGCCCGGTGGGCAGAATATGGGATCGGTATCCCCTACCTTGATGACAAGGGGCGCGGAATGCTGACCCTGGAGAAGCTGAGCAAGCGTTTTCCGGCGGTGTAGAACCGTGGCAGCATTCGCCGGTGCCGCCGAACGAACGTTCTCAGCGGACTGTCGTGCGGAACCGATCCCGGTAGGCCTTCGGCGACACGCCCAAGTGGTCGGTGAATACCCGACGCAGGGTTTCGGGGCTGCCGAAACCTGCTCGGTGCGCGGACTCGGTGACACTGTGGCCGGCATCGAGCGCGGCACGGGCGGCATCGATGCGTACCGTTTCGACGTAGCGGGCCGGGGTGGTCCCGAGCTCGGACTGAAACAGTCTCGTCAGTTGCCGGCTGCTCAACGCGGCTCGCCTGGCGAGAGCGTTCACACTGTGGTCATCGGCCGGGTCGGCCGCGATCGCATCGGTGACCCTGCGCAGCGCAGACTGCGGGGGTGGATCCGCCTCGACCAGCGTGGAGAACTGCGACTGTCCGCCTGCGCGTTTCAGATAGACCACCAGCCATCGCGCGACCTCGCGGACCAGCTTGCTGCCGTGATCCATTTCGACCAACGCCAACGCGAGGTCGATACCGGCTGACACGCCGGCCGAGGTGTAGACGTCGCCGTCACGGATGAAGATGGCGTCCGGCTCGACCGCGACGTCGGGAAATGCCCGCGCGAGCAATCTGGCCTCGTTCCAGTGGGTGGTGGCACGACGGCCGCTGAGCACGCCGGCCTGAGCCAGGATGAACGACCCGGTGCAGATGGACGCCAAGCGCCGTGTTCGGCCGGCAACCGACCTGACGGCCTCGACAAGCGCCGGATCGATCGGGCGCCGCGGCAGATAGTCGCCGCCGGCCACCATGACGGTGTCGGCCGAAGCGATGGCGGCAAGGCTGTCGGTGACGCCCAACCGGGCGCCGATCGAGGTCGTCACATCGCGGCCATCCACCGAGGCGATCTTGACCACGTAGTTCGCGCCAAACCGAGTGGCCTCGACGAAGACTTCTGCTGCCCCCGCGACATCGAGCATCGTCACCTCATCGAAGACGACGATCACCACCAACCGTGCCCCGGCACCGGTGTCAGTCACGCAGCCATTATGTCGCTTGCGCCGGCATACGGGCGCCGACAGCCGCTAGCCGCGGATGCCCGCAATGGTGTCGGCCAGCGTTTCGCGGGGATCCCGGAACACGATGCCCAGCTCGCGTTCGGCCGGCGAGTCGTCGGAGTCGGGCATCTGGGTGTAGTACTGCATACCGGCCTCGGTGAACGGGGTCGAGATGGGCAGCGTCTGCTGCACCTGGTCGAGGATCCGGCCCGTCCAGCGCAAGGCGACATCCGGTACCGGCACGGCCACCATCGGTGATCCCGAGACGTCGGCGAGCAGCCTCGCCAGTTGTCCCGGCGGCACCCGCCGGCCACCTGCCATATAGCGCCGCGGGCCACGTCCGGGTTCCAGCAGCGCCACGTGCATGGCCGCCAGGTCACGCACGTCGATCACCAGCCACGCCGCGCCGCGACCGGGAATGACGTGCATCTCCAGCGCGGTCCGTACCCCTTCTCCGGCCTCGCCGAGCCGATCTCCGACCGGCGGTCCGAGCACCATTCCCGGATAGGTGATGGTGACCGGGGCGCCGGCGTCCTGCAGCCCCCGCGCATAGAGGTCTTCGCGGGCTTTCGATCGGCCGTAGCCGTCGGCGCCGCCGGCCACCGGCAGGTCGGCCCGCAGCATCTTCAGTCCCGGGTGGAACAGCGCGGTGAAGCTGGAGACATGAATGATCGGATCCAAACCCAGCTCGACCGCTCCCCCGAGCACGTGGTGTGCCCCCGCCGAGTTGGTGCTCAGCATCTGCGCCGTCTGCCGGGGATCGGTGGCCACCACGGCCGCGGCGTGCACCACCGCGTCGCAGCCCCGCAGGGCCTGGTGCACCGAGGTCGCGTCGGTGATGTCGCCGACGACATGGTCCGAGACGTCGACCCCCAACCGGGCCACACCGGCGTGCAGGCCCGCGGGGTTTCGGACCAGGAATCGCACCCGGTGCCCGGCATCGGCGATCGCTTTCGCGGTCCAGCCGCCCACGAATCCGGTTCCGCCGGTGATCAACACCCGCATCGCGCCCCCCTTTTTCCGATTTCGGCGAACCCGCCCCGGTTGATCAGACCCGTCTGGGCAACTGGTCGGCGATCAGCGGGGCGATCTTGTCGGCCATGTAGGCGTGGCCGGCGTCGGTGGGATGCACCCCGTCCGGGCCGATCAGGTCAGGCAGGCCGACGAACCACCGCTCGGCGAGCGGGTCGATGAACACCGCACCCACGACGCGGGCCTCGGCGCTGAGAATGTCGCGGATCCGCCAGATGTTGCCCGGCACATCGGCGGTGGGCCACGGCGGTCCGATCACGAGCATCCGCGCACCCGGCGCCGTCCGGCGGGCCAGCCCCAACGCGTCGGCGATCATGCGGCTCAGCTGGCCCGGCTCGACATCCTGATCGTTGCGCGAGCCGAAGAACACCACCAGGGCGTCCTCGGGTCGCACCGCATGGGAGGTCAGGTCCTGAAACAATCCGCCCCGGTTGCCGCGTACGCCGTAACCCGCACCGCCTTCGGCCGCGACGTCGGCGCTGACGAAGACACCGCGGCCGGCCAGGTTCTGCCAGGTCCGCTCGGTCCAGTTCGCCGCGCCGCGCCCGGTGTCCTCATACCCGGAGGTGTAGGAGTCGCCGATCACCGCGATCCGGTTCGGCGTGGCGCTCAGCGGGACCGTGGCCAGGTGACGCGTCGGGGACTGGCCGCGCGACACGTAGCCGGTAGCCGCGACGACCGCGACGACGCCGGTCACCATCACCACGGCGAATGTCCACACCCGGCTCACTGCCACCTCCCCTGTTCTCAGCGCAGAGTAGCCGGGACCTCGAGCGGGACTTCCCCGAGTACACCGTCGTGTGGGCCCGCACAACTGTCGGGCGAATCGTTCGGCTCAACCGCCAGGGGGTCTTCTGCCGGGGCCGCCGGCGCGGGCTCCGGGCGCGCGCCGATCATCTTGCGCATCCAGTGCCGGCCCGGCTCCTCCACTGCGTGGAACAGCAGCACCGACAGCAGCATCGCCGCCGCCAGCACCGCTGCCACCGCCCATTTGGCTGCCGACGTCCCTTCGCCGAGCACGATGTCGAACTGCAGGACGGCCCAGTTCCAGGACGTGTGCACCAGCTCGTGAACCATGTACAGGCAGAACGAGATCTGCCCGCCGTAGACCAGCACCCGGGTGGACAGCAGCGCGGGCAGGCTGCCGCTGCCGATGGCCAGGCACATCACCAACGGCACGAACAAGACGTCGACCAGGCCTCCGCTGTCATAGAGCCCGGAGATCGGATGGCTGTCGAAGTAGTACAGAACGCCGACCATCGCGGCCACCAGCAGTGCCGAGCCGACTCCGGCGGCTCGCCGTGCCGAGTCGCCGGGGCTGATCTTGCGTACCGCCGCGCAGGCCAGCGCGCCCGCGGTGAACTGCATGACGATGCGTGGGAGCCAACTCCACGGGCTGTAGAACTGGCCGGTGGCCAACAACAGCAGCAGCGGCGGGAGCGAGGCGATGATGGCCAGCGCCGCCAGGCCGCGCGCCGAGGTCACCCGCATCGCCCGGAAGACCAGCAGTACCAGTCCGGCGAACAACAGGTAGGCCAGCCACTCCGCGCTGATGGACCAGGCCGGACCGTCCCAGCTCGACCCGTCGAAGAACGGCTCGAACCACAGCTGCACCAGCAGAACCTGGCGCACGTAGCTGACCGCGGTGATCCGGCTGAGGTCCTCGGTGGGAACGTGCCCGACGTGCAGGGTGAAGATCACCCACAGCAGCGCCAGGTGCAGGGTGACCAGGTAGATCGGCCAGACCCGGGCGAGCCGCAGCCACAGGAAGTGCAGCGTGGCGCGTGCCGAGAAGGTCTCGCCCATCCGTTCCAGGTAGTTCCAGGTCAGAACGAAGCCGCTGAGGATGAAGAACAGGTCGACGCCCTGGGCGCCCCGGTCGAGCACCGGGGCGAGCGCGTCGCTGACCGCCGGCGACGCCAGCTGCAGCAGCGGGCGGAAATGAAACAGCACCACCCATACCGCGGCGACGATGCGAAGCCCGGTCAGGGCCTTGATCTCTCCGGTGCGCACAACACTCTTTCGCCGGTGGGCTCCGCTTGTCCAGACTGCCTCGGGTGCGGGCCCGTCGAGATGCCTCGACGATCAGCAGCCACAACCTCCGTAGCCGGCAGCCCTCGCAGACTAGCAGCGCCGATTGTCGCCGGAGAAGTTGTCGGCCGGTGCGTCGGCGACGATATGCCGCAGGGCGTTATGAATACTGTAGCGATGCCAGACGACTACCAGGTTGGACGCGGAATCGCCGACATCACCGGCGAACCGGCCGAATGCGGAATGCTCGGCTACGGAGTGGCCTCGCAGCAGACCGACGGGATACACAATCGGCTGCGCGCCCGCGCCTTCGTCATCGCCGACGCCGCCGCCGGAACCCGGCTGCTGCTGGTGGTCTGTGAGATACCGCTGCTGCTGGAAAGCCTCCACCGTGAGGTGCTCGGACGTCTGGCCGCGACCTACGGCGAGCTGTACACGTTCCACAACGTGATGCTGACGGCGACCCACACCCATTGCGGCCCCGGCGGCTACTCCGATCATCGCCTGTACAACTCCAACACCCACGGGTTCCGGCAGCAGACATTCGACGCGATCGTCGACGGGATCTGTGAAGCAGTGGCCATGGCCCATGCCGACCTGGCTCCGGCCCGCCTGAGCCTGGCCGTGGGCCGGTTGCACGACGCCAGCTGCAACCGCTCGCCGTCGTCGTTCGCCCGCAACCCGGAGGCCGAGCGCGCTCACTTCCCGGACAAGATCGACCCGCAGACCACCCTGCTGCGCATCGAACGCGACGGCCGGCTGGTCGGGGCGGTGAACTGGTTCGCCACCCACGGCACGTCCATGACCAACCGCAACACCTTGATCAGCGGGGACAACAAGGGGTATGCGGCCTATCAGTGCGAGCGCCTGGACCACGGCGTCGACTACCTGTCGCCGGACCCACCGGATTTCATCGCGGCCTTCGCCCAGACCAACTCCGGGGACATGTCACCCAATATCGGGCAGCGGCCCGGCACCGGACCCACCGACGACGAATTCGAGAACACCCGGATCATCGGATCCCGGCAAGCCGTCGCGGCCACCGAACTGACCCTGGGACACGGCACCGAGGTCACCGGGGGGCTTGACGCGCGCGCCACCTATGTCGACCTCACCGACTTCGAGGTGCGGCCCGAATTCACCGGCAACGGCCGGGCCCATCGCACCGGCCCCGCGGTCGCGGGTGCCTCCTGTCTGGCCGGGACCGACGAAGGCGCCGGTCCGGCGTACCCGGTGTTCAAGCAGGGCCGCAACCGGTTCTTCGACGGCCTGATCGCCAACACGGTCTACCGCCTCTCCCCGCGCCTGCGTGACGCGCACGCCCCCAAAGGCGCCGTGGGTCCCGGCATCCGGCTGAACAAGGCGTTGTCGCTGCTGATGCCCGAGGGCGGCCCGGTGCAGCTGCTGCGCATCGGTCAGCTGTACCTGATCGGCATTCCCGCCGAAGTCACCATCGTGGCGGGCCTGCGACTGCGCCGCACCGTGGCGCAGATCGTCGGCGCCGAGCTGCGCGACGTGCTGGTGGCCGGCTACAGCAACGGCTACCTGCACTACGTCACGACGCCGGAGGAGTACGACGAGCAACGTTACGAAGGCGGCAGCACCCTGTTCGGCCGCTGGGAGCTGCCGGCCCTGCAGCAGGTGGTGGCGGAACTGGCCACCGCGATGCGCGACCAGCGGCCCGCCCCCGACGGCAGGCGGCCCGCGGAGCCGTCGCGCCACCGGCGCTCACGGCGCCGGCCGAAGCCCGATGCGCCGGCCCCCGGCCGGCGGTTCGGCGACGTCGTAGTGGCCCCGGAACGCCAATACCGGCCCGGCGCCACCGTGTCGGCGGTGTTCACCGGCGCCTACCCGAACAACGACCTGCATCGCGGCGGCACCTACGTGCGGGTACAGCGACAGACCCCCGACGGCTGGGACACCGTGGCCGACGACAGCGACTGGTCGACGACCTTCCGCTGGCGCCGCACCGGACGGCGCGGTTCGGCCATCACGGTGACCTGGACGATCCCCGAGGATGTCGACGGCGGGCGATACCGCCTGCGCTACGACGGCGACGCGCGGGACGCCGACGGGCAGATCACCGCGTTCACCGGAGTCACCGACCCGTTCGATATCTCACCAAAGCGTTAATCGGTCGCCCAAGACGCCTTAACTTCGCCGCATAGCGTCGGAAACATCGAGGTCGGCGCACCCGCCGACAGCGATCCACAGGGAAGGTGGGGGCTGGTATGGCAATCGACATCACCACACGGGGCGCGGCGCGGATCAACCCGGTCGTCGAGTGCGGCGGGGCACAGATTCGAGCGCACTACCGTCACCTCGCGACGGTGATCACGGTCCGGGGCCGGATCGACGCCACCAACGTGGACGAACTCAGCGAACACGCCCGGCGATTTGTCCTTGCCAACGAAGCTCTGGTGCTGGACCTGAGCGGCGTCACCTCGTTCGCCGCCGCCGGCATCTGGCTGCTGTGCGTGCTCGACGGCGACTGCCGCGCCGCCGGCGTGGAGTGGACTCTGATCGAGAGCGCTGCGGTGCACGAACTGCTCGGCGACTTCGACGAGGACGCCATGTTCCCGACGTCGCCCTCGGTGGACCAGGCGCTGCACGCTCTTGCCGACGGCAACGACCAGCGCCGCCAGGCACTGCTGCCGCTGTTCCAGAAGTCGGCCTGATCCGACCCGCCTGAGCCAGGTCCCGCAGAGATAGGTCCCCGGAGATAGGTCGTAGTCTCGCCACCGCGCTGCGCTGGTGGCCGTTGGCCGGCGTGTTGGCGACACTGGCCCTGGGCGCGGCGGTGGGCCGCGGGTCGACGCCCGTCGACAGTTGGTTCAGCCGGGCCACCGGCGCACTGCTCGGCGCACAGCCCCGGTGGATGTTGGTCTTCACCAGCGGATGGCTGCTCTTGGCGGTGTCGGTGGCCAGCGTCGCGGTGGCCCTGTATCGCCGGCAGTGGGTGCTGGCGGCGGCGGTGCTGGCCTGCCCGCTGGCCGCGACCGCCGTGACCGCGGCGCTCAAGCACGTCTTCGACCGGCGCAACGGGCCCTACCTCGAATACCCCAGCGGCCATACCGCGATGTTGGTGTCGGTGCTGGGCATGATGGTCGTGGTGGCAGCCGCCCGGGGGTGGGCGCTGCTGACCGCCGCCGTGGGGAGCCTGCTGGGCATGTTGGGGCTGGTGGCCTGTGGTTACCACTTCTTCACCGACACCGTGGGGGCGGCGATGCTCGCCACCGCGCTGGTCGGTGCAACGGCTCGGTTAACGTCTGCCTGTGATCGTGCTGCTGCCCCCATCGGAGACCAAGCGTGCCGGCGGTGACGGCCCACCGTTGCGCCTCGAGGCCCTGGCTGCTCCGCAACTGAACGACACGAGAGCCGAACTTCTCGAGGTGTTGGTCGGCCTGGCCGCCGACCGGGATGCCAGCCGCAGCGCCTTGGGGTTGTCGGCGTCGCAGGACGCCGAGATCGAGCGCAACGCCGCGCTGCGGCACGCTCCCACCGCGCCGGCCATCAACCGATACACCGGCGTGCTCTATGAGGCGCTCGACGTCGACTCGCTGCGCGGTGCGGCGGCCGCCCGGGCCGCCGCGCGGCTGGCTGTCGGCTCCGCCCTGTTCGGACTGCTGCGCGCCACGGATCCGGTACCCGCCTACCGGCTGTCGGCGACGTCGAAGCTGCCCGGACGGCCGGGGCTGACCAAACTGTGGCGGCCGGTGCTGGAGCCGGTGCTGGCCGAGATCGCCGAGGCCCAACTGGTGGTTGACCTGCGGTCCGGGTCCTATGCGGCCCTGGCCGCCATCCCCGGGGCCGTTCGTGTCGATGTGATCGCCGAACACGCCGATGGCCGGCGGGTCTCGGTGAGCCACTTCAACAAGGCCCATAAAGGCCGGCTGGCGCGGGCCCTGGCCGCCACCAGGGCCGAACCGCAGGACGCCGCGGCGGTCGCGGCGGTGGCGCGCCGGGCCGGGATGCGGGTGGAACGCGAAGATCGGCGGTTGACGATTGTGGTGCCGGCCTGAGGCGCGACAATGGGCGCATGCGCAGTCTGCGGATGGTGAGCGTCATGGCGATACTGCTGACCGGTGCCTCGGGTACCGCGACCGCCGATCCGGTGGCCGAGGTGTCGCCGGCGGCCCGCGCGGCGGGATTCGTCGACGTGCGCAGTGCGGTGCCCGACGCGATCATCGATCTGCGTTACGCGACGGCGAACAACTTCGTCGGCGAACGCCTCTATCCGGCAAACGCCCGGTGTCTGGTGCACGAATCACTGGCGCCCGGGCTGGCGACGGCGGCAGCCGCGCTGCGCGCCCGGGGTCGGACCCTGGTGTTCTGGGACTGCTACCGGCCGCACCAGGTGCAGGTGCGGATGTTCGAGGTGGTGCCGAACCCGAACTGGGTCGCCCGGCCCGGCTCGCTGGCCCGCAGCCATGAGACCGGCCGGTCGGTCGACGTGACGACCGCCGACGCCCATGGGCGGCTGTCGGACATGGGCACCGGGTTCGACGACTTCTCCCCGAACTCCGCGGCATTCGCCGAGGGCATCAGCGCGCGTGCCGCCGCCGAGCGTGCCCTGCTGCGGGATGCGATGCGCGCCGGCGGCCTGGACTACTACGCCGGCGAATGGTGGCACTTCAACGGACCCGGCGCCCAGGTGGGGCGCCCCATACTCGACGTGGCGGTCAATTAGGTTCCGGCGGTGTCGCCAGGTGGCGCTCCACCGATTCGACCTTGGCGGTCATCGCGTCCACCGCGCCGTCGCGCCAGTCGGCTTTGATGACGGTGCTCACCCGAGGTGAGCGCGCCGCCACGGCTTCAACGGCCCGCTGCACCACCGCCATCGCCTCGGCCCAGCTGTCGCTTTCGATCACGGTGAACATCGCATCGGTGTGGTTGGGCAACCCGGACTCCCGAACGACCCGGACCGCTTCGGCGACGATCTCGCCGACTCCCTCACCCACTCCCAGCGGCGTCACCGAGAACGCCACGAGCACCGACACCGCGATCACCCCTCCCTGCCCCCGTTACGGCGAGCCTACCTAGCATCGAGGCCGTGCGAGTTCTGGTTCAGCGGGTCCTGTCGGCCCGCGTCAGCGTGGACGGTCGCACGGTTGGGGCGATCGATCCGCACGGCCAGGGCCTGCTCGCCCTGGTCGGCGTGACCCACACCGACGACGCCGCCACAGCGCAGCGTCTGGCCGAAAAGCTCTGGCAATTGCGCATTCTCGACGATCAGAAGTCGGCGGCCGATGTCGGCGCACCGATTCTGGTGGTCAGTCAGTTCACGCTCTACGCCGACACGGCCAAAGGGCGGCGGCCGTCGTGGAATGCGGCCGCGCCGGGTCCGGTCGCCGAACCGCTGGTCGCTGAGTTCGCCGCGGCGCTGCAACGTTTGGGCGCGCAGGTGGCGACCGGGCAGTTCGGGGCGCATATGCAGGTGGAGTCGGTCAACGACGGTCCGGTGACCGTGCTGCTCGAACTGTGAGCCACAAACCGCGATACCCCCGCCCGGCGGACGCTAACGTGGCCGGATGACTACAGCCGCCAAGGTCCGTTGCGCCGCCTACGCGGTGATCGCCGTCGCCGCGTTGCTCGCCACCTGGAGCCAGAACCTGGCCTACAACGGGACCGACTTGTCGTTATCCCGGTTCCTGCCGGACACCGCGGTGACGCCCGCGTCGCGCTCGATCACCGCCGATATCTTGCTGCTGGGCCTGTCGGCGACAGTCTTGATGGTCACCGAGGCCCGCAAGCACAACGTGCGGTTCGTGTGGGCCTACATCTTCGGCGGATTCCTCACCGCGATCAGCTTCACGTTCCCGTTGTTTCTGATCGCCCGCGAACGACGACTGGCCGCCGAGGGCGCCTCGGCGCCGCGCCTGGGCGCCCTCGATACCGCACTGCTGGCCGTGTTCACGCTGGTGGTGGTGGCCCTCACCGTGTGGGTCGACACCCGGTAGCCGCGCCCGATTTCCTCACTGTCTTCTTAATAACTCACTCCCCCATGAGGCCCGTTTCTGTCGGTGGATCGAACTAGTGTTCGATTCATGAGTAGGAGTGCGGTCGCCGATCGAGACACCATCCTGGGTTGTCTGGGTGCGATCGAAGCCGCCTACGATCAGCTGCAGGCGTGTTCGTTCGATGCGTTGAGCGCCGAGGAGCTGGTGTCGGTCTTGGCGCGGCGTGAGGTGCTGGCGTGGCGGGCGCCGGTGGTCGAGCATCGGATCCTGGCCCGCCTGGTCGCCCAAGGTGATTCCGGCGCCTTGGGGGCCTGCTCATGGGCAAAGGCGCTGGCCGAACGGCTACGGATCAGCAGCGCCGCCGCCCGGCGCCGGTTGGCTGAGGCCGCCGAGTTGGGTCCACGCACCTCGGTGACCGGTGAGCCGCTGGAGCCGCTGCTGCCGGCCCTGGCGGCCGCCCAAGCCGACGGGCGGGTCGGTCCGGAGCATGTGGCGATCGCCCGCAAGGCACACGCCGCGATTCCCGGCACCGTTCCCGCCCGGGACCGCGAACGCGCGGAAGGCCACCTCGCGGTACTGGCCGGTGAGTACGGGCCCGAAACCTTCCAGCGGCTGGCCGATCATGTGGTGGCGGTACTGAACCCGGACGGCGATTACACCGATCGAGAACGCCAGTCCCGGCGCGGTATACGTCTGGGGCGCCAAGACCTCGATGGGATGAGCTCGCTGAGTGGGCGGATCACCCCGGAACTGCGTGCCACCCTCGAGCCCATCCTGGCGAAATTGGCGGCACCCGGAATGTGTAACGCCGCCGACGAGAGCCCATGCGTGGACGGCACCGCCAGCGAAGAGCAGATCCGCAATGACGACCGCAGCCCGGCGCAGCGCAACCACGATGCGCTGCTGGCCGCCGGCCGTGCCGTGCTCGCCTCCAAGAGCCTCGGCCGGCTCAACGGCCTGCCGGTCACTCTCATCGTCACCACGACATTGGCCGAACTGCAGGCCGCGACCGGACATGAGCCCGACGACGACGCTGCCGCCACCGGCAAGGCGCTCACCGCGGGCGGCAGCCTGCTGCCGATGCCCGACCTGCTGCGCATGGCCGAGCACGCCCACCACTACCTGGCCCTGTTCGACGGTCGCGGCCGGGCATTGTGGCTGGGTCGCGCCAAGCGCATCGCATCGGCTGATCAGCGCATCGTGCTCCACGCCCGCGACCGCGGCTGTACCCGCCCGGGCTGCACCGTCTCGGGCTACCTCACGCAAGCCCACCACCTTGAGCACGACTGGGCAGACAACGGGCGCACCGATGTCGACACCCTGGCCCTGGCGTGCGCCCCGGACAACCGGATGGCCAGCCAACAGAATTGGAGCACCACACTCGGTGACAGCGGCCGCGTCGAATGGATCCCCCCGCCGGCACTCGAGCGCGGTCAACCCCGAGTCAACCCGTATCACTTCATCGAGGCCTTCATCGACCGCCGCCTTCGGCCTGCCCCGCCGGGCGTCCCGCCCGACGACTGGGACCTGGCGCGATGACTAACGGCGTTCCCGCGGCGCGGATGCCCCGGTCGCCGAGACCGGCGACCGGTAAACGCCCACCAGGCTGCGATGCCACCAGGCGCCGTCGCGGCGCAGCTCGGCCCAGGTGGTGAAGCGGTAGTCGTAGAGCAAGATCCGCACGAAGTGCGGCGGGGCGTCGGGAAACGGGTTGTGGCGCAACAGGCGCAACGTGTCGCGGTCATTGCGCAACAGGCGTTGCAGCAACGCCTCACACCACGGCTGCCCGTACCGGGGCGAGAGCGCGGCGAACCACATCAGCCAGTCCAGCCGCAGGTGGTAGGGCGCCCACTGGCGTGGGCATCGCCGCACCGCACCGGGTTTTCCTTTGAAGTGGTATTCCCGCCATGAGGTCCGCTCGGTGAGCGCGGCGTCGGTGGTCCCCTCGATCACCAGTTCTCTGCGAAAACGCCCTACCGTGCCGAACGCACCGTAGGTGTTGACCAGATGCAACGGATTGAAGCTGGCATTCATCCGCTGACTCCGCGAGGCCATGTTGCGCACCGGCCAGTAACTCAGTACCAGCGTGGTCGCGGCGTAGACCATGACCAGGCCGGCGAACCACAGCGGGGCCTGCGGCATCGGCGCCGGCTGCAGACCCGCAATCCGTTCGGTCAACCACGCCTGGTCGAGTGCGCCAGCGGCCAGGACGATCGTGATCCAGTTCAGCCAGGCGAAGTTTCCCGAGGCCACCAGCCACAACTGGGTGACGATGATGATCCCGGCGGCGACTCCGGCGACGGGCTGGGGGGCGAACAGCCCGAATGGGACCACGAGTTGAGCGACGTGGTTTCCCGCTGCCTCGATGCGGTGCAGCGGTTTGGGCAGGTGGTGGAAGAACCAGCTCAACGGCCCGGGCATGGGCTGGGTTTCGTGGTGGTAGTACAGGCAGGTCAGGTCGCGCCAACAGGAGTCGCCGCGCAACTTGATCAGCCCCGCGCCGAACTCGATCCGAAACAGCAGCCACCGCGCCAGCCACATGACCAGCACCGGGGGCGCAACCCGGTCGTTGCCCAAGAACACGGCCAAAAGGCCGCATTCCAGCAGAATCGACTCCCAGCCGAACGCGTACCAGGTCTGCCCGACGTTCACGATCGACAGGTACAGCGCCCACAGCGCCAGCCAGATCACCATCACCGCCCACAGCGGAACCCGCTCCCCGGCGCCGAGCGCCAAAGCTGCGGCCACACCGGCACCGAACCAGCACAGGCCGGCGAAGAAGCGATCAGAGTAGTGCAGCTGAAAGAGGCTGGGGGCCTGCCGGAATGAGCACCGGCGCAGGTACCGCGGGACCGGAAGCATGCCGTGTTCCCCGATCAGGGCGCGAAACTGGCGGGCGGCGGCAACAAAGGCGATGACGTATATGGCCGCGATGCCGCGTTCGAGCACCATGCGGCCCAGCCAATACCCCGAACCGTTCAGCCAAGTGTTCACACCTGCAACTCCTCGGTGTGATGTTCATACCACCGAGGGCGGCCGGAGTCAGCCGTTTGACAGTGCGCGGTAGAGCAGATGCATGGCTACCGTCGTCGAGCGTTCCCGCACGTCGGCCCGCTCCCCCGGCAGCCGGGTCGTCCGCGTGATCTTGCGGCCGTCGCCCAACGCGACACAGAAGCACACGGTGCCCACCGGTTTGTCCGGCGTCCCGCCGCCGGGGCCGGCGATCCCGGTGATCGCCACCGCGGTGTCGGCGCCGAAGCGGCGCAGTGCGCCGGCAGCCATGGCCTCGGCGACCGGCTCGGACACCGCGCCGTGTTCGGCGATCAAGGCCGCATCGACCCCGAGCAGTTCGACCTTCGCCTCGTTGGAATAGGACACGACTCCACCCGCCAGGTAGCCCGAGGCGCCGGGCGGGTCGGCCAGGCGCCCCGCCAGCAGGCCGGCGGTGCAGGACTCGGCGGTCGCGATCTGTCGACCGGCCAGTGCTGAGGCCACCAGATCGTCGATCTGCGATCCGTCCTCGGAAAAGATCGCCCCGGCATGGCGCTCGCGCAGGAGTTCGAGCAGCTGCCGGTAGGCCTCGGCCGCGTCCGGCTCGTAGCGGGTGACGATCTCCAGTTCGCCGCGACGCAGGCAGGTGGTGATCTCCAACCGGTAGAAACCGGGGATGGCCTCCTGGGCGTGCCGCAGGGTGTCGGCCAGACCCGACTCCGGCAAGCCGAACATCCGGATCGTCTGCTGCGCGTAATGCGTGCGTCCGGCGATCGCCTGTTGGACTGCCGGGGTCGCCACCGCCTTGTGCCACATGGGTTGTAGCTCGCGCGGCGGCCCCGGCAGCACCATCACCGTCGGTGTGCCGGGTACCACCACGCCGGGCGCGGTGCCCACCGGGTCCAGGATCGTTGCCCCCGCCGGGACCATTGCCTGCTTTCGATTGGCCGCCCGGACCGTCGCGAAATCGGGGGCACCCGGACCGCTGTATCGCGCCATCATGGGCTTGATGATCTCGGCGATCCGGGCTTCCAGAACCTCGTCGAGCACAATGTCGCGGCCGCAGAACCTGGCCACCGTCTCGACCGTCAGGTCGTCGGCCGTCGGCCCCAGGCCGCCGCTGGTGATGATCAGGTCCACACCCTCGGCGGCCAGGAACCGCAGCTGACTCTCGATGTCGGAGGGCCGGTCGCCGCAGATCGTGATGTGCGCCAACTCGACTCCCAATTCCAGGAGCCGGTCGGCCAGCCACGGTCCGTTACGGTCGGCCACCCGTCCGGTCAGTACCTCGGTACCGGTGACAACGATTCCTGCGCGTGCGCTCACCGGTCCGAGATTACGCAGTGCCTCAGGGCAGACCCGGAATCAGGACGACCTCCATCGGCGTCACCGGTGCGACCGGAGCCGTCGGCAGGTACCCGCTGGGCGCGAATGCCGTCGGCGCCGCCGCGACCGGAACCGGACCGAAGTTGGGCAGCGGGAAGGGCAGAACCGAACTCAGGCTCGCCGGAAGGTTCGAGATTCCGGGCAGCCCGGCGGCGGAGGTCGCCTGGCTGGCCGCGGTCGACGCGGTCGAGGTCGGCGGCACGTTGAGGGTCGCGGTCGCCAGGGGCGCCTGACCCGGTGCCGTGGGCGGCGCGAGCGTGGTGCCGCTGAGCGCCGATGTGGTGGTCTGCAGCAATTGCTGCGGGAGGCTGGTCGAGGTCGCGACCATCTGCTCGACCACCCCGGCCAGTCCCGGGTTGATCGGCACGGCGTCGGCGGTGGCGGTGGCGCTGGACGCCAGCGCTCCCAGAAACAGTCCCGCTGCGGCGCCGGCGGCGACGGTCAGGTACTTACGGACTCGTGACATGGCTTCTCCCCAATCCCGATTACAAGGTCGGGACCGAAGTTAGCCGTGTGAAAACTGTTGCTCGTGTGACACGAGGGGCGTTTATGCAACCGATGCGAACCGGAGTCGCGGCGGTTACCCGGCCCGCCTCAGCGTCCCAACCAGCTCCCGACCTTCGCCAGGTCGGTGGTGTGAACGAGCAGCACGGTGTCCTCGTAGTGGGACCCACCGTTGAGGATGTTGTCGTCGCGCCAGATGGCATGGACGTGGTAGATGCCGCGGTTATAGATATCGACCCGCTCGCGCCGGGTACGCCGCCAGCCTTGCTGTGCTGCCGTCTCCGACAGGGCTTCCCGCGCGTCGGTCGCGATGGTCTCACTGGTCATGGAGCCGACTCTCTTTTCGCATAGACCCACCACGCTATCAGCTGACCGGCTCACCATCGTTTTCCCGCGGCGCCGGACCTGCCGGCCGGCCGGCGTCAGAACGTAACATCGACGGCGATGACCGCAGCAGCGAGCGATCTGGTCGCCGACGTCGCCCGGGCCGAGCCGGGCGCCCGCATCGGGGCGTTCTTCGACCTGGACGGCACGTTGGTGTCCGGATTCACCGCCACCGCCCATGCCGGCGACCGGATCCGCCGGCGCCAGGCCCGCGCCGGCGAGGTGCTCGGCGTCGTCGAGGCGGCGCTGCGCTACCGCCTGGGCCGCATGCAGTTCGAACGCCTACTGGTACGGGCCGCAGGTTATCTGCGCGGCGAGTCCATCGACGAACTCAACGATGTCGGCGCCCGGCTCTTCGCCGACCACATCACCAGCCGCATCTACCCGCACATGCAGGAGGTCGTGCGGGCACATCAGCAACGCGGCCACACCGTCGTGCTGAGCTCCTCGGCCCTGACCATCCACGCCGAGCCGGTTGCGCGGTTTCTGGAGATCGCCCACGTGCTGTGCAACCGGTTCGAGCTCGACGACCGGGGCCTGCTCACCGGGGACATCGTCAAACCCGTGGTCTGGGGCCCCCAGAAGGCGGCCACGGTGCAGTCGTTCTGCGCGGGCACCGGGATCGACCTGGGCCAGAGCTTCTTTTATGCCGACGGCGACGAGGACGCGGCCCTGATGTCGCTGGTGGGCCGTCCGCGGCCGGTCAATCCCCGTCCCCGGCTCGCCGCGCTGGCCACCGAACACGGCTGGCCGGTGCTGCGCATCCCCGACCCGAGCCGCCCCGGCGGGCGTTCTGTGCTGCGCGCCGCCGGCTTCGGGGTCGCGGTCCTGCGCGCGCTCTCCCCGCGCTGAGCACGATGACCCGTGACACGATTGCCGGTAGTCTGAGGTTCCCCCAGCGCAGCTAGGCCCGACTGGCCCCGCGATGCCTGAATCTGGTACTTAATTAGAACACGTTTCACTTCGATCCCGCCCCCCGAAGGAGTAGGTAATGCACACTCCCCTCTGCGACGAACTCGGCATCGAGTTCCCGATCTTCGCTTTCACGCACTGTCGCGACGTTGTCGTGGCCGTGAGTAAGGCCGGTGGGTTCGGGGTGCTGGGCGCGGTGGGCTTCACCCCGGAGCAGCTCGAGATCGAGCTGAACTGGATCGATGAGAACATCGGCGACCACCCGTACGGCGTCGACATCGTCATCCCGAACAAGTACGAGGGCATGGACTCCGGCCAGTCCGCCGAGGAACTGGCCGAATCGCTGCGCAAGCTGGTGCCCCAGCAGCACCTCGACTTCGGCAAGAAGCTTCTCGCCGACCACGGCGTGCCCGTCGAGGGCGCTGACGCGGACAGCCTGCAGCTGCTGGGCTGGACCGAGGCGACCGCCACCCCGCAGGTCGAGGTCGCGCTGCAGCACCCCAAGGTGACGATGATCGCCAACGCGCTGGGCACTCCCCCGGCGGACATGATCAAGCACATCCACGAGTCGGGCCGCAAGGTCGCCGCGTTGTGTGGCTCCGCGCGGCAGGCGCAGAAGCACGCCGCGGCCGGTGTGGACATCATCATCGCCCAGGGCGGCGAGGCCGGCGGCCACTGCGGCGACGTCGGCTCGATTGTGCTGTGGCCCGAGGTCGTCAAGGCGGTCACGCCGCTGCCCGTGCTCGCGGCGGGCGGCATCGGCAGCGGTCAGCAGATCGCCGCGGCCCTCGCGCTGGGAGCGCAGGGCGCGTGGACCGGCTCGCAGTGGCTGATGGTCGAGGAATCCTCGAACACCGAGGCCCAGCATGCGGCCTACATCAAGGCGGGCAGCCGCGACACCGTCCGCAGCCGCTCCTTCACCGGCAAACCGGCCCGGATGCTGCGCAACGACTGGACCGAGGCGTGGGAGGCTCCCGAGAACCCCAAGCCGCTGGGCATGCCGTTGCAGTACATGGTCTCCGGGATGGCCGTGCGCGCCACGAACAAGTACCCCAACGAGAGCGTCGACGTCGCGTTCAACCCGGTCGGCCAGGTTGTCGGTCAGTTCACCAAGGTGGAGAAGACCGCGACCGTCATCGAGCGGTGGGTCCAGGAGTACCTCGAGGCGACCAGCACTCTCGAAGCCCTCAACGAGGCGTCGGGCGCCTGACCGGGTTCGGCCCGGCGAGCAGAAACGGCTGCGCCGCAAGGGCGTAGAGGCCGAAAAGCACGAACGGCGCCAGCAGCGGTAGCCACGGCAGCCGCCACGGGAACACCGTCGCGACCAATCCCGCGACGGTGAACCCGAGGGCGAACGTCACCGTGGCCGGGGTCATCGGGGCGCGGTGACGCAACATCAGGTAGCCGACCGCGCTCAGACCGGCGGCCGCCGCCCACACGCTGGGCGCATCGGTGATCGCGATCGCGGCGACGGCAAGCAGCACGGCACCTGTCGCCGCCGCACGCCACCGCAGGCCCAACACCACGGCGCCGGCCACCGGCAACACCGTGGCCGCCGCGATGCCCGACGCGCTCGCTCCGGCGAGGGCGGCCATCGCCAGCCCGCACACGCAGGCCAGCACCGGCGGCGCTGGGCCGCCGGCCTCGCCCATGGGCGTCATCGCCGCACCGCCGCGGACCGGCGGTGCGGCGTCGCGACCCGCATGGCCTGCTCCAGCGGTTCGTACCGGGGCCAGGGGGCGACATCGACGCCGATGATGGCCATGTCCCGGTACATGGTGGTGCGCTGCAACGCCCAGATCCGGTCCACCAGGGGATCCGGTTCGTCCTCGAAGGGCGAGGCGGGCAGCACGTCGACCGCAAGGACGACGTGACCGCGTTTGCGCAGATCGGTCAGCGCCAGCGCGAATTCGGTGTCGAGCAACGTGGAGAACGCGATGATCAAAGCCCCTGCCGGCACCGCCGCCCGGGGTGCCAGCGTTCCGGTGGTCGACTCGACGCCGTCGCCGGCGCCCAGAACCGCGTCGACGATGCGATAGAACTGGCGCTGCCCGATCTCCGCCCCCACCCAGCGGGGGTGCCGGCCGCCGAGGATGACGACCCCGGCACGATCGCCGCTGCGCAGTGCGGTCTGGACCACCTGCGCTGCGCCCAGCACCGCGCGTTCGGTCGCCTCGGTCGCCGGCCCGGCGGGCTGGGCGTAGGAGTCGATCAACACCACCACGTCCGCGCCGCGATCGGTCAGTCGCTGCGTTATATGCAGGCTGCCCCGGCGTGCGCTGACCGGCCAGTTCACCGAGCGCAGCGGGTCGCCGGGAACGTAGGCGCGGATATCGGCGTATTCGACGCCGCGGCCCGGGTGCCGGGTCAGGTGGGTCCCCACCCGATCGAGCAGATCGCTGCGCGGAACCGGTGTGGGCTGCGGCGGCGCCGGCGGGAACACGGTGACCTCGGCGACGTCGACGGTCGCGGTGCCGGCCAGTAGTCCGCCCCGGCTCACCATCGACACCGTGGCGCGAATCGGATAGCGGCCCCAGCGTGCGGCCGTGGCCAGCACCGATATCCGACACCCGGATCCCGTGGTGGACACCGTGCTCACCAGGGCGATCACCGGATGCGCCGAGACCACCACGCGAAGCCGGGTTGCCTCGCCGTCGGACACCGTGGCGCCGAGGGTCAGTTCGACCGTTTCGTTCTCGAAGCAACGGCGCGCCGGCGGCGTCGCATGGATGCGCACGACCGGATGGGGCGGCTGCGCGTCCAGCGAGCACAACACCGCCAGCAGCGGCGCGGCGAAGGCGATCAACTGCCAGCGTGCCGCACCCACCGCCGCCACCAGGGCCACCGCGGCAGCGGTCGCCAGCGCCGTGGCGAAAGGCGATGCCCGCCAGCGCAACACGGCGTCCACAACGCGAACGTCGGGATCGTTCGTCACGACGGCGCCGCCTCCGGGGTCCGTGGCACCGGCAGACGCCGCAGCAGGTCCTCCACCACGTCGGTGCCCTGGACGCGGCGCACCCACATCTCCGGCCGCAGCGTGATCCGGTGTGCGATAGCCGAGGTGGCCAACGCCTTGACGTCTTCGGGGATCACGTAATCGCGGCCGAGCAGCAGGGCACGGGACCGGGCCAGCTGAACCAGATCGAGCTCCGATCGCGGGCTGGCGCCCACCGCCACCTGCGGATGACGCCGGGTTCCGGTGGCCAGTGCGACCACGTAGCGCAGCACGTCGTCGTGCACACCGACCTGCTCCACCGATTCGCGCATCGCCACCAACTCGTCGGCGTCCACGACCTTGCGCACCGTCGGCAGGGCGGCTCCGCGGTCCAGGCGCCGGCGCAGCATGGCCGCCTCCCCCTGCTCGGACAGATAGCCCAAGTGCAGTCTGATCGCGAACCGGTCCAGCTGTGCCTCCGGCAACGGGTAGGTGCCCTCGTACTCGATCGGGTTGTCGGTGGCCAGCACGATGAACGGCGTCGGCAACCGGTGCGTGGTGCCGTCGATGCTGACCTGGCCTTCGGCCATGGCCTCCAGCAGGGCCGCCTGGGTCTTGGGCGGCGTGCGGTTGATCTCGTCGGCCAGCACCAGGTTGGTGAAGATGGGGCCGCGCCGGAATTCGAAACGGCCCGTGGACATCTCGTAGACGGTGGTGCCGAGCAGGTCGGCGGGCAACAGGTCAGGGGTGAACTGCACCCGAATGAAGTCCAGCCCGAGTGCGGCCGCGAATGACCGGGCGATCAGCGTCTTGCCCAACCCCGGCAAGTCCTCGATGAGCACATGCCCACCGGCCAGCGCCGTGGTCAGGATGAGCGACAGCGCCGAGCGCTTGCCCACCACCACGCGTTCGATCTCATCGAGCACCGCGGTGCATCGCTGCCCCGTGGTGGCCGCGGCTCCGGACAGCCCGGTGCTCACCCCTGCTCCAGCCGGCACAGGATCTGCTCCAGCACAGCTCGGCCCGGGCCGGGGCCCGTGTCTGATCTCGGGGCGACGTTGCTGGGATCGACCCAGGTCCACAACTGTGCGCCGAACAGCAGCGCCCCGGTGGCCTCGAACGCCACGGGGTCTTTGAGTCTGCCCTGCCCACTGGAGATCTCGAAGCGCCCGGCCAGGATCGGTCGCCAGCGCCGGTCCCAGTCGGCCCGCGTCGATTCCGCCCAGCGGAGTCTGGCCTCGGTACCCGAGCGCCACCGGCGCAGTGCCTCGCCGGGCTCGTCGATGGCCGTCGGCGGCGCCGCCGCGGGCGAGCCGCCCTCGATCAACAGACGCCGGGCCCCGCCGATCAGCAGCGCTGCCGCCAGGGCCGCCGCCCACAGCACGAACTGACGCTGATGGGTCATCAACGCCACCACCTCAGCGCCGGCGATCAGCGGGAATCCTTGCAGAAAGAGCATTTTCATCTCGGCCTCCGCAGTTCTTCGAGAACCATCCGCAGCGCGTCGACGGCATCGGCGCGGTGTTGCTCGGTCATCTGGTGCGCACTGAAACGCGCCTCGGCGAACAACCCCACCAGCCGGGCGGCGTTGTCCGGCGCCAAGGCATGGTGGGCGACGGCACGAGCGAGCACTTCGGTGGGGGTGTCGAACGCGCGGGGGGCGATATCGGGATCGGCACCGAGGTGGCGTTCCATCTCCGTGTAGCAGGCGATGATCGCCGCCCGCGGCTCCCGGCTGGGGTCGATGATGCGGGCCAGGCCGAGTTCTGTCTCTTATACACAT